>CAZOBR010000088.1:0-9962 GCA_964578035.1 uncultured Gammaproteobacteria bacterium | reverse complement strand
TTTAAACGCACTGCTCTTTATTTAAACGCACTGCTCTTTATTTAAACGCACTGCTTGGGCTAACTAATTTGATAGTTTTCGCGCAATTGTTGCAACGCGTTTCCCCAACGCAATACACAACGTTTTTTCATCATCTGAAATGGCTAGCGTATTACTGCTGCCTGCAACATGGCTTGCGCCATAGGGTGTACCGCCAGTGATGGTTTTGCTTAAAGCTGGTTCTGTATACGGCAAGCCGCAAATCAACATGCCGTGATGCAATAGTGGGTTCAGCATCGATAAACAGGTTGACTCTTGGCCGCCATGCATTGATGAGCTTGATGTAAAAACCGCCGCTGGTTTGCCGCTCAAGTCACCCGCCATCCATAAGCTACTTGTGCCATCTAAAAAATATTTCAGAGCGGCCGCCATGTTGCCAAAGCGAGTAGGGCTGCCAATGATTAAGCCGTCACAGTTGGCTAGCTCGTCTTGGCTGACTAGTGCATCGCCTGATTCTGGCAATTCCAGTTTGCTTGGGTCCGTTGCCACTTCAGGAACAGTGCGAATGATTGCATTACAGTTCTCAACTGATTCCACACCGCGACCAATCAAACGCGCCATTTTTTTGGTTGAGCCAAGCCGGCTGTAATACACAATTAAAATGTTCATCGATAAATTCATTATTGCAAGACAGTTAACGCTTTACGGCAAGATAGTTAATACGGCTTCTGGCGGTCGGCCAATCACAATTTGATCGCCTGCGATGACAACGGGTCGCTGAATCAACTTGGGGGTGTTAATCATTGCAGCAATCAGTTGATCACGACTCAGGCTTTCATCATCGAGATTTTGCTCCGCGTATTCGGTTTCACCTCGGCGCATAAAATCACGAGGCTCCATTTCAAGACCACGCAGTAGGCTATCTAATTGTTGATGGCTTGGCGGGTTTGTTAAATACTCAATAACCGTTGGGTTAAGATCGCGTTCGTTAAGTAGTTCAAGTGTTTGCCGAGATTTCGAACATTTTGGGTTATGATATATCGTGATTTCCATAATAAATTTATAAAAGTGGGGCGTAGTTACATGAGTAGTTACGTGAAAAGCTCTAATGAAGAATTATTCGCTAAAGAATTCTCTATTACAACTCTTTGAAGTACCGATAGCAGTATTATTGCGTTTTCGCACTGATCGTTTAACACGTCATGCGGCGGCATTATCGTTTAGTTCATTATTGGCCTTGGCGCCGATGGTGGCAATTGCTTTTTCGATGCTGTCTTTATTTGCGTCATTTGAAGACTTAGGTAGCGGATTTGAGGATTTTATTTATCAGTTTTTAGTGCCAACGGCTGGTGAAGATTTAAAACAGTATATTGATCAGTTTGCTGGCCAAGCTGGCAAGTTAACGGTGTTTGGTTTAACGTTTTTCTTATTAACCGCGCTGCTGTTGTTATTCAGCATTGAAGAATCATTTAATGATATTTGGCGGGTAAAGAAAGGTCGCAATATGACCAGCCGCTTAACGGTATATTGGGCATTGGTATCGCTTGGACCTTTATTGATGGGCGCCAGTTTAACCATCTCAACGTATTTGTTGTCTTTATCGTTTTCAGATGGTGACGACTTTGTTGGCCAAGTTCATTCGCTTGGCGTGTTGTTACTGCCATTCATACTTGAGTCGTTGGCATTTTTATTGCTTTACTTAGTTATGCCTAACGTGCGCGTTAGCTTACTGCATGCTCTCGTCGGTGCGGTGGTGGCTTCGGCATTGTTTGAATTAACCAAACGCGGCTTCTCGATCTATATAGTTAATTTTAGCAATTATGAAGTTGTCTATGGCGCACTGTCTACCTTACCAATTTTCTTGATTTGGATTTACCTGTCATGGATTGTAGCCTTAGTCGGCGCACAAGTCGTTGCTGTGTTGCAGCAAAAGAAAATTCTAAATTATGAATTTCAAGTAGAAGGTGGTAAGCAATTGCGCACGCACGAGAATACGACAGAAGACTAGTTAAGCGGCGTTAATGGGTTTTCGGTTGTGGCAATTTTTGGCGTTAAGTTGCCTGAGTATGGATCATCCTTGTATTGCCAACGACTGGCTAAACGTCGAAAAATTTTATTCGGGTATTTGTCGCGCCCCAGCGAGCCGTTATACGCCGCTAACGCATTGCTGAGTTCGGAATACTTATCCATGTAATGACGTAAAATGGTGCAACCATAGCGCAGGCTAACTAATGGGTTGTATAAGTCATCGTCTGGCTTGTTGTACACGTCTTTCCAAAACGGCATTACTTGCATCAAGCCCTGTGCACCAGCGCTTGATAACGCATAGCGATCAAAATTGCTCTCAATATCAATAACGGCAAGAACCAACTGCGGGTCTAAGCCAGCGATGTCTGCTTCCGAATACACGGCTTTTAGCAAACGAACGCGATAAAACGGATTAGGGATGCGTTTTTCTAGCCTTTCCGACATCGCGGATAACCACGCCAGCGAATCTAAGTCGGTGACATTTTCATGGATATCACGCGTTGCTTGTTCAAGCGCTTGAATTAACGACGGGTCTACTGCGTTTTGAGCGGCAGCAGTATTAGGTGCACTAACAAATGTCGCTATCAATAATAAAGCAGCAAACGAGGTGCGCGACATCGTGCTTAGTTTATTAAGATATTGAAGAGTCATCGTATTTAACTTTAACGCTAAGCGTTTACAGCCTGCTTAATAAACTCAACAATATTGGCTTGATCAACTTGTTCAGATGATTCGGCACTGCGTGATTTATATTCGATTTCGCCATTCGCAAGGCTTTTCTCACCAATTACAATTCGGTGTGGAATGCCTAATAAGTCGGCATCGGCAAATAATATGCCAGGCCGCTCATTGCGATCATCCAGTAACACTTCCAAGCCGAGCTTGGTGAACTGTTGGTATAAATCATCGCAAACTGCTTTCACCTGTTCTGACTTTTTATAGCCAATAGGTGTAATCACCAGTTGAAAGGGCGCCACCACGTCAGGCCAGATAATGCCTCGGTCGTCGTGGTTTTGCTCAATAATTGACGCAACAATTCGTGAAACACCAATACCGTAACAACCCATGGCCATCGCAGTGGCTTTGCCTTGATTATCTAAACAAGTGGCGTTCATGGCTTCACTGTATTTAGTGCCTAGTTGAAAAATGTGACCAACTTCAACACCGCGTTTAATCGTCAAACGAGCTTCTTCGCTGTTGTCGTTTCCCGCAGTCGGGCAGACATCGCCTTCAACTACGGTGCGCAAATCAAACACTTCTGGTTCAGGGCAATCGCGGCTCCAATTAGCGCCCGTGTAGTGAACGTCATCAGTATTAGCGCCACACACAAAGTCAGAAATGTTCGCTGCAGAGCGATCAGCAATGACCGTAAGTGGTAGATCAATCGTACCAATGGAGCCAGGTTCACAACCAAGCAATTTGATAATATCGGCCTCGTCCATCCACTCAAGAGGGCTTGCCACTAGCGGATGTTTCTCAGCTTTTAATTCGTTAAGCTCATGGTCACCACGTAAGACTAAAGCAACACCCGTATCTTCTGTGCCTTTGACTAACAGTGTTTTTATGGTTTTCTCAACCGGTATATTTAAGAACTCAGCAATCGCCTTAATAGTACGTTGCCCAGGCGTGTCGATCTTTTTCAGCTCTTCACTGGCCGCAGAGCGCTCACCGCCCACCGTTACGGCTTCGGCTAACTCAACATTGGCGGCGTAGTCGTATTTATCGCAGACGGCAATTGCATCTTCACCGGCGTCAGCCAACACATGAAATTCGTGCGAACTGCTGCCGCCAATACTGCCATTATCTGCTGCCACTGCTCTAAAACCGAGCTCAAGGCGAGAGAAAATGGTGGTGTAGGTGTCGTACATGACTTGGTAGGTTTGCTCCAAGCTGTCATGATCAAGATGAAACGAGTAAGCATCTTTCATGATGAATTCACGCGCGCGCATCACGCCAAAACGTGGTCGACGTTCATCACGGAATTTGGTTTGTATTTGGTAAAAATTTGCGGGCAGTTGTTTGTAGCTGCGAATTTCATTACCAATTAATGTGGCAATGACTTCTTCGTGTGTTGGGCCATAACAAAAGTCACGACCGTGGCGATCTTTAATGCGCAACAACTCACCACCGTATTGCTCCCAGCGACCAGATTGCTGCCATAATTCAGATGGTTGCACAGAGGGCATCAACATTTCTTGCGCGCCAGACTTATCCATTTCGTCACGCACAATATCTTCTACTTTACGCAGTACACGCAAACCAACGGGCAACCAGTTATAAATGCCTGCGGCAACCTTGCGAATCAAACCCGCACGCAACATTAACTGATGGCTAATTAGCTCAGCATCGGCTGGGGTCTCTTTAAGTGTTGATATTAAAAATCGTGAACTTTGCATCTTATCTTTTTTATTAGTGCACTTAGCTGTGCGCGAACGCGCAAGTTTACATCATTCTTAGCAAAAATCGCGTCTTTAATCGCAAAATAATGTGGAAAAAATCGCCTTATTTTTTATTTAACTTGATATATGATGTTTTTACTATAAACCATTAAATCAATTGAGAAAAATATTAATTAATTATGTCGCTAAAGCGCACCATCAAAAAGCTGGTTAATGACACACTGCTCAGTGGTTTGAATTTACGAATTTACAGTACTCAAGCATTTGGTCGTGATCTTATTAATGACCTTAAAAATTTACTTGGTGAACCCAAAATCATGTTTGATGTGGGCGCAAATGTAGGGCAAACGGTTGATAATTGGAGTAATGTTTTTAACGCGCCCAAAATCTATTCATTTGAACCGGTCAGACGTTTGTTCGAAACCTTGCACGCCGATTACGGCGATCTAGCCAGCTGTCATCATTTAGGTGTGGGAGATGAGAATAAAGAGATAACAATTAACTACGGCAAGCACGATGTCTCACACAGCTTTATTAAAAGTGATGAAGGTCGTGGTGGCGAGCAAGTTAACGTTGTTACGTTAGATGATTTTTGTCGTGAACATTCAGTTGATCATATAGATGTGTTAAAGATTGATGTTGAAGGGTTTGAGTTCAACGTAATAGACGGTGCCCATGGATTGCTGAGCCAGCAAAAAGTGGATGTGTTAATTGTTGAGCTTGGTGTTGACCCGAATGGTTATTATGTTTTCTATCCAGATTTTGCCGCTAAAATGGCCGAGCTTGGCTACGCAACCTTAGGCTTTTACGACCAAACCTACCAATGGGATGGCTCAGCTGAACTATTATTTTGCAATGTGCTGTTTGCGCGTAAAGGTCTTAAATTTGCAGTTTGAATTTTTGCAGATTTATTGAATCAAAACACTTAACTTAAAGCTCTTATGTCAAAGCAGCCACATTTGACTATCATCGCAAACTCCATTGCGCATGGTGGTGGCGCGGCTAATGCGGCGCGCGCTCAAGTTTTGGCGCTTAGTGAGCATTTCTCAATTACCGTTATTACAGCGCAGGGCAGTGTTAATGGCAGTGCTCTAAATAGTGCTGATATAAGCAGTGTTAATGTTGTATTAGTTAAACCACTGCAGTTTAACTTTTTACGCCGCTTTGGTCATGCCATCAGAGAAGTCGTGTTTTGTTACTATGCTCGCTCAGCCTTACTAAAGCTGCATGCAGAGCGTAAGGTCGATTTTGTTATTTGTCATAGCCATACCAGCGCTTCGATAGCCGCTCTTGCCCTAAGAAAAAAGTTTGGCATTAAGTTTGCGGCCGTCACGCATGGCGATATTTTCAGTCGACCGAAGGGTAGCTACGATAGAATATTGACTGCGCTCTACAAGTGGGCAACTCGCAAAAGTTACATCAATGCCGACTTAATTATTGCTTTGTCGCCTTTTATGCAAGAGGCAGCCGTTGAACGTGGTGCACATGAGCAGTCTATTGTTGTGATACCGAATGGTATTAGCGAATGCCAAAATATCTCGGGCAGCCAACAAGCTTCAACAGAAGTTTCAGACTCAAATACATTAAGATTACTATCTGTGGGTCGCTTGGCGATAGAAAAAGACATCACCACACTAATTTCTGCTTTTTCAGTGGCGCTAAAAACTGCTCAGGCTAACAATCAAAATTTATCTTTAACAATAGTGGGTGACGGGCCGTTGATGGTCAATTACCAACATCAGGTCGAAAAATTATCGTTAACAGAATTCGTTCAATTTCTCGGACAAATGGATTCACAGCAAGTGCAAGCTCAGTATCGGCAACACGATGTTTTTGCGATAAGTTCAATTAGTGACCCATTGCCAACGGTGGTGCTTGAGGCAATGCGCGCAGGCTTGCCAGTAATTGGCAGCAATGTTGATGGCATTCCGTTTATGGTAAAACACGGCGAGACTGGTTTGTTAGTCAGACAACAACAAGCCAATGAGTTTGCCGAGGCAATTATTCAATTACTAAATGAACCTATATTGCGCGCGGATATGGGCGTGAAAGGGCAGCAACGGGTAAAAACACAATTTGCTTGGCAGTATGTCGCCAAACAAATTCGCAATGAAATAGTTCAACGGATTGACTAAGCAACTATCAGAAACAGCCACATAATAAGGCCACAAAACTTGTCTAACTTTTAGTTTAACTTTTTGTTAAAGTAGAGCTTCTTTCACACATTTAGCTTCACTGGGTTTTCATGAGCACGATCAAGCAAGACGATTTAATAGACAGCGTTGCCGACGCTTTGCAATTTATTTCCTACTATCATCCGCAAGACTTTATTACTGCCTTGCATCAGGCGTATGAACGCGAAGAATCGCAAGCCGCGAAAGACGCCATGGCGCAAATACTGATTAACTCACGAATGTGTGCTGAAGGTCGTCGCCCAATTTGCCAAGACACAGGCATTGTTACCGTGTTCGCAAAAATTGGTATGGACGTGACATGGGATGCTGAAATGTCCGTAAGCGATATGATTAACGAAGGCGTTCGTCGTGCTTACAAACACCCAGATAACGTACTGCGTGCCTCTATCTTAAATGACCCACTCGGTGCGCGTAAAAACACCGGTGATAACACACCTGCCGTGATTCACTACGAAATGGTCGAAGGTGATACGGTTGAGACTGATGTTGCGGCCAAAGGCGGTGGCTCAGAAAATAAATCAAAGATGGTGATGCTCAACCCCAGCGATTCTTTAGTCGATTGGGTATTAAAAACAGTTCCAACCATGGGGGCAGGTTGGTGCCCACCAGGCATGTTAGGTATTGGCGTAGGTGGTACTGCAGAAAAATCGGCTGTATTAGCCAAAGAGGTGTTGATGGAACCGATTGATATCCACGAGCTAATACAACGCGGGCCAAATAGTCGCTTAGAAGAGCTACGCCTCGAAATTTTTGAAGGCGTAAATCAGCTCGGCATAGGCGCACAAGGTTTGGGCGGCTTAACTACTGTATTAGATGTAAAGATCAAAGATTACCCAACTCATGCCGCATCAAAGCCCGTAACAATGATTCCAAACTGCGCAGCAACGCGCCATGCGCATTTTGTGCTGCGCGGCAATGGCCCTGCGTTACAAACGCCACCAAGTTTAAGTGATTGGCCAGAAATCACGTGGGATGTTGGCCCGAGCACGCGCAAAGTTAATTTAGATACTGTTACCAAACAAGACATGCTTGAATGGCAACCAGGTGAAACGATTTTACTCTCAGGCAAATTGTTAACCGGCCGTGACGCCGCGCATAAACGTATTCAATCCCTACTTGAATCCGGCGAAGGTTTACCAAACGGGGTTGATTTTAATGGCCGCTTTATTTACTACGTTGGCCCAGTTGATGCCGTGCGCGATGAAGCTGTTGGCCCAGCCGGCCCAACCACCGCAACACGCATGGATAAATTTACCGATCTAATGCTAGAGCAAACAGGCTTAATTGGCATGGTCGGCAAAGCCGAACGTGGCCCAGCTACCGTTGAATCAATCGCAAAACATAATGCAGTCTATTTAATGGCCGTGGGTGGTGCAGCTTACTTAGTATCAAAAGCAATCACTAACTCAAAGGTGGTGGCTTTCCCAGAACTAGGCATGGAAGCAATCCACGAATTTGAAGTCAAAGACATGCCCGTTACCGTAGCCGTAGACACCCAGGGTGACGCCGTACACAACACCGGCCCAGCTAAATGGAAATCGATTATTTCAGATAAGATTAAGGTGGAAGTGGTTTAGCTACAGTAATTTTTTACCCAGCGAAACTGAGTTAAAAAACGCTATAAGAAGGTCGCAATTTGCGGCCTTTTTTGTTGCTAGATTCTATTTCTCGATCATCACTCAAGAATATGACAGCAACAGCAATGTCGTGCGCATCACGGATCCAGATGGCAAAGTCACCCGTTATTTTTACGATGCTGAAGGTCGCACTACGCGCATGCGGCAATATGATTTTTCGAGTGATGCCGATTAAATTCAGGCGGACTATTTAGCTGATTGGGATGTAGAGCAGGCCTATGTTGATCAATCAGTGGAATTGTGATGGCTTGTTTACCGGCTATGATGCGGCGGCGTTACAAAATCAAGACAAGCCGACCGTGATGACTCAATGGGGTGCTGGAATACGTATTATGTGAGCCCGAACGAAGACAGCAGAGACCATTTTTTTATGATGGAGAACGCTTAGGTGATGCGGTGATCAATGCCAAACAAGAATATGTGCAGACCAATCCCAACGACTTAGATGTGTTACTTGGTTGGACGGCGTTGGGTTTGACAGAGCTGTTTATTTAAGGGGTTCAGACAAAGAAATCGGCTCGAATGCGCATTCGCCATTGTTTAGACTTCATGTGGAGAAAACGTTTGGAATCAATGGGGACAAAAAACAGTTTATGAAAAAGAAAACGAATCTAAAGCGCCGGGTTTAATAGTAGGATCGTTCAAGGCGGGTGTTGTATTGCCAGCGTTGCCGACACGATGGAGTCGGCCGTTGATCGGCCGTGTGTTAACGCCAGCGCATGGCAGACTTCGCCACCGCCGCCGGAAGATCTTTGTCCTATGATCAGCGTGGGTAATGTGGTGTTTGGGTCGGTGTTGAGCACGAATACCCCGCCGGTGTGTATGGTTACCTTTGATGTGTTGAGTTCTGATGCGAGCACGTCATTAGAGATTGCCGACATTAGTAATAACTCGACTGCGGATACGACGGTGATGATCACAGATTTAGGTGTGGTCACCGATGTGACTGGGCATGAATGGTTTGGACGGGTTCGGCCGCTTACGCACCGTTTTGTCGGACGATAGAGCCGAGTGAAGATGTGACTTTTACGGTCACGGCGACCTGTGCCGCAGTGACTGACGGTGGCACCTTTACGCAAGGCTTCAGCTTGTCGGCCATCGTCGCCTAGCGAGTATCAGGGCGATCATATCAAGTTGGTGAGCTGCCAAAGGAGCCTAAACGGCTTTAAATTGTGACAGAAAATATTTAACAGCTTGTTTTTATGAGAATTTTGTGAAAAAAAGTAAAATTTATTAGTTTACTTCTATAGGTCTTCACATCTGCTGCACAAAACGTGGTAAATATAGAGTGCTCGTTTGGAGAGTGATTAAAAAGAGTGCCTACTTAATTGTGTGTGATCTCTATTGTGTGTGATGACTCCTTATCGTGATGGCTCTTTGCAGTTGGTCTTAAATCGATGACGGCGTGTTTTTGCTCTATCGAAGAGTTTCTGTAATACGCCGCCACTATTGACCTTCACAATTGACCTTTTTTTCAGGTTTCCCAACGTTCAAATTCGGCTCAGCTCAAACGAGCGGCCTTACATATTCAAAAGTGAATGGCTTCGAGATGTAGTCATTAGAGAAACAGTTAACGGTGTCGTAATCCAAAAGTACGTACACTTTAAAGTTATAAGTAAAAATAATTGGGGGTAGTTATGAGTAGTTTGAAATTTTTCACGGCAAGATCGATTGTGTCATTCCTTTTTCTGCTTGTATTTGCAACGGCTTCTCTTGCTCAGTCG
>CAZOBR010000087.1:0-10022 GCA_964578035.1 uncultured Gammaproteobacteria bacterium | reverse complement strand
GCCTGGTATTAATAGCGTACGTGAATATAAACGTTATTACCCAGCGGGCCCGATAATGGGGCATGTTTTAGGCTTTACGAATATTGATAATGTTGGTCAAGAAGGCCTTGAGCTGGCTTATAACAACTCTCTTAAAGGTCAACCAGGGCGTACCCAGGTTTTGCAAGACAAGGTTGGGCATATTGTTGAATATGTTGAGCAGCTAAGCAGGGTTCAACATGGGCAAGACTTAAAGTTGAGTCTGGACTCACGTATACAATACCTTGCTTATCGTCACTTACAAGCGGCGGTTAAAAGGCATAGTGCAAGCAGCGCATCGCTAGTTGCCTTAGATGCTAAAACGGGTGAGATACTTGCCATGGTCAGTGCGCCAGATTTTAACCCGAATGATCGCAGTGAATTAAAAAGCGCGCACTTTCGTAATCGTTCGATCACGGATTCGTTTGAGCCAGGGTCAACCGTAAAGCCGTTTACCGTAGCCATGGCGATGGATGAAGAGCTAATAACACCCGATACGATTGTCGATACCGAAAAGGGTTATTACCATATCGGTCGAAATCGAATCAGTGACACCAAAGCACATGGCGAAATAACGGTGTCTGAGGTGATCAAAAAATCCAGCAATATTGGTTCTGCCAAAATTGCGATGATGATGCCGGCAATCGACTTATATAAAACCTATCGTTCATTAGGCTTTGGTGAAAACAATAAGCTAAAGCTACAAGGGGAGCATCGCGGCATATTAACAAAGCGCAAAAAATGGAAGCCGATTGAACACGCCACATTGTCATATGGTTATGGTTTGTCGGTTAACACTTTGCAGTTAGCCAGAGCGTATCAAGCGCTGGCAAACGACGGTGTGTTGATGCCGGTCAGTTTGCATCCTTTGGCTGAAATACCAAAAGGTAAACGAGTGTTTACCAAAGAAACGGTTAATCAAGTTGCGCTAATGCTTGAGGCGGCAACAACGGTCAAAGGTACCGCACCTAAAGCACAAGTAGATCAATATCGTGTTGCGGGTAAAACGGGTACTGCGCATCGCGTTGTGAATGGTAAATATCAAGACGATAGTTATATGTCGTTATTTGCAGGTTTTGCGCCCGTTAGTGATCCGCAGATTGTGATGGTGGTGACAGTCAATGATCCTAAAAGCGTTGATTATTATGGTGGCTTAGTGGCGGCACCTGTTTTTTCCAGTGTGATGAATGGCGCGTTGCGATATCGCGATGTTGCACCCGATGCAATTGAGAAGAAAGTGAATGATGCAAATAAGGTGCGTGAAAATGAGCCTCGTTTAATGATCAGCCGTCCACCATTAGCAGCGCAGCAAGCGATAATTCAAGAGGCTAACAATGGCTAAAAAGAATTATCAAACATCATTAAGCACACTGCTTGAATTGCTTGGTTTTCAAGCGCGTGATATCGATGCAATTGTCACAGGCTTGGTCGTAGATAGTCGGCGTATCAGTAATGGTGATTTGTTTATTGCCTATCCAGGCGCGGAGTCGGACGGGCGCGATTATATTGCGCAAGCTCAAGCGGCCGGTGCAGTTGCGGTATTGTATGAAGCTGACGGTTATAAGCTGCCTGAAGATATAACTATTCCGGCCTATGCGATAACGGGTTTACAGATGCAGGTAGGTTATTTGGCGCACCACTTTTACCAGCAACCGAGTAAAGAGTTACAGGTGTTTGGTGTCACCGGCACGAATGGTAAAACAACCTGCGCCTATTTACTGACCCAAGCGTTTGATGCGCTGGAGTTAAACGCAGCGTTTATTGGCACAATTGGTCGAGGCCGGCTTTCAGCGTTAGAAGAAAACAAATACACTACGCCAGGTCCAATCACCGTTCACCGCATGTTGGCGGAATACCGCGACCAAGGCATCACTCAAGTCTGTATGGAAGTGTCGTCTCACGCCTTAGATCAGGGTCGTGTCAGTGGGGTTGAATTCTTTTGCACACTGTTTACTAACCTTAGTCATGATCATTTGGATTATCACGGTGATATGGCAGCCTACGCGGCGGTAAAACAGCGCCTGTTCAGTCAACACCATAGCGAGCTAACCATTACTAATGCGGATGATGCTTTAGGCGCACAACTAATCGATGTTGCTGATGCCGAGTTTATTGTTAGCTATACAAATAACCCGGATGTGCAAGCGGACGTGCGTGCCGATGAAGTACGACTTACACAAAACGGTATTGAGCTTTATATAGAAGCCAATGGTGTTGACTTTGAATTACAGTCGCCATTAATCGGCCAGGTGAATGTGCCTAATATCATGCTATTGACGGCTACTTTATTGGCGCTGAGTACCGATGTTAACGACATACAGCGTGTTGTCGCGAAGCTAGCGCCTGCACCGGGTCGAATGGAGTTACACACTCATGCTAATAAACCGCACGTTGTAATTGACTATGCGCACACACCTGATGCTCTGGAAAAAGCCTTGCGCTCAATTCGTGCTCATTGTGATGGCGCATTGTGGTGTGTGTTTGGTTGTGGCGGCGACCGCGATTCAGCTAAGCGCCCATTGATGGGCGCCGCAGCTGAAAACAATGCTGACTATGTTGTTGTCAGCAATGACAACCCGCGCTCAGAATCGGCGAAAACTATTGCTGAAGAAATTACAGCAGGTATGTCTGGCGCAGCAAGTATAGAGCTGGATCGTGCGCAAGCAATTCGTAACACTATTACTAAAGCAAAGTCCGACGATTGGGTATTAGTAGCCGGAAAAGGTCATGAAACAACTCAAGAGATTCAAGGTGTAAAGCATGTGTTCTCAGACCGTGAACAAGTACTTGCCGCATTGTCTGCTGGACAGGGGGAGGCCGCATGATGCAGTTCTCTCAAGTTGCAGATGTATTGGGCGGTAAGGTTATTGTTGGCACAAACGCCGAGGCATTAAATGCATTGGCATTAGATGGTGTGGCCACGGATACGCGGGCTAACTGTGATGGCAAGTTATTTATCGCTTTAAAAGGCGATAACTTTGATGCGCATGACTATTTAGATCAAGCCAAGAGCGCAGGTGCAGAAGCGGCTTTAATCGAGCGCGAAGTCGAGTCCGATTTGCCACTTATTCAAGTTCCAGATACGCATAGTGCCTTAAAGCAGTTGGCAGCTTGGTGGCGCGCGCAATTTGTGATTCCTATGATTGGCATAACCGGCAGTGTCGGCAAAACCACGGTTAAAGAAATGGTTGGTGCTATTTTCTCTGAGCTAGGTCAAGGTGTTGTAACTGCCGGAAACTTTAATAATGAAATAGGTTTGCCGTTAACATTGCTGCGTTTAAATCAGGGTGATCGTTATGCGGTGATTGAAATGGGCATGAGCAATGCCGGTGAAATTCTTCGATTAAGCAATATTACCCGACCAACAATTGCATTAGTTAACAATGCCGCTGCAGCTCACCTAGAAGGTCTGGGCAGTGTTGCCGCAGTAGCCGAAGCCAAAGGTGAAATATTCAGTGGTCTTGATGATGATGGCGTTGCAATCATTAATCTTGATGATACGTATTCAAGCCGCTGGATCGAACTTGCAGGTAAGCGTCGATGCGTGACGTTTGCGTTGGATCAAAAAGCAGACGTTACTGCAACAATTAAAGCGCTTGAGCCACATCTGCAATTAAAAGTAAAAGCCCTGGGTAAAAAGTTTGATGTCAGCCTAAATACCGTTGGAGAGCACAATGCGCGCAACGCCTTGGCGGCTATTGCGATTAGTGTTGCAAATGGTGTGTCAATTGACAACATCATCGCAGGCTTAAGTAATTTTGCGCCAGTTAAAGGTCGACTAAATTTCCAAGAAGTAGCCGCTCGGCATGTGATTGATGATACCTACAATGCCAACCCTGCGTCGATGCGAGCTGCGATTAATGTATTAAACGAGTTTGATAACAATACGTTGATTATTGGGGATATGGGTGAACTGGGTGCCAGTGTTCAAGATGAACATTTTGCGCTTGGAGAATATGCAGCAAGTCATGGTGTGGATCAACTAATTGCCTGTGGAGAATACGCTGAACATGTAGCGCGCGGTTTTGCTTCGCATTCGCAAGCGTTTGCAGCGCAAACATTTACAGCACAGGCAGATTTGATCGAGTCACTGGTGCCAGAAAACTTAGGCACAACCATTTTGGTTAAAGGGTCGCGAACGGCGCGAATGGAGTTGGTTGTTGATGCACTTAAACAACGACTGGAAGAAACAGCCAGTCGAGGGGAATACTAATGTTATTGGTACTTTTTGAAGCATTATCTCAGCACTACAGCTTTTTTAATGTGTTTCAGTATTTAACGCTACGAGCAATCTGTGGCGTACTGACCGCTTTGTCGATTTCGTTGATCATTGGGCCAATTATGATTCGCAAACTGAGCATCCATCAAATCGGACAAACGGTTCGTCAAGATGGCCCGCCAACGCACTTTGATAAAGTCGGCACACCAACAATGGGCGGTTTGCTGATTTTAACTTCGGTTATTTTTGCCACCTTGTTGTGGGCAGATTTAAGCAACCGTTTCGTACAAATCACTCTTTTTACGTGTTTTACATTTGGTGTTATTGGCTGGTACGACGACTACCAAAAACTTATTAACAAAGACCCTAGAGGCATGGGGTCGTTAAATAAGTTCTTGAGCCAAAGCGTTGTTGCAACACTTGCTGCATTATTTTTATACCAAACTGCGACATTGCCAATTGAAACCGCATTGATTATTCCGTTTTTTAAAGACATCGCGATACCGCTTGGCATTTTATTTATTCCGCTAACTTATCTGGTAATTGTTGGCACGAGTAATGCGGTGAACTTAACCGATGGTCTAGACGGTTTGGCCATTGTGCCAACGGCCATGGTGGCAGGCGCATTAGGCGTATTTTGCTACCTATCAGGTAATGCAATTTTTTCTGAGTATTTAGCAATTCCGCAGATACCGGGTACTGGTGAAGTAATGATTTTCTGCGCAGCATTGGTCGGCGCGGGCTTGGGTTTCTTATGGTTCAACACTTACCCGGCGCAAGTGTTTATGGGTGATATTGGTTCACTGTCACTTGGTGCTTCACTGGGTATTGTCGCAGTGATCGTTCGTCAAGAACTCGTGCTGTTTATCATGGGTGGCATTTTTGTGCTTGAAACCGTATCGGTTATTTTGCAGGTTTTTTCCTACAAAATGTTTGGCAAGCGGATTTTCCGAATGGCGCCCATTCACCACCACTTCGAGCTTAAAGGTTGGCCTGAGCCGCGTGTGATCGTGCGCTTTTGGATCATCAGTCTGATCCTCGTTTTGATTGGTTTAGCCACGCTAAAGGTCAGGTAGGTAACGTTAGGTAAGGCACTCGATATAAAAACGACAATGACGCAAAACAATAACAATCTAACGCATGACCTGCTTGCCAAGTTCGATTCGGCAACCGTGATTGGTTTAGGTGCCACAGGTTACAGTGTGGTACGTTATTTGCGTGCGCGTAATATCAACGTCCGTGTGATTGATTCGCGAGAACAGCCAAGTTTGGCATCAGAGTTATTAGCGAATTACCCTGAGATTAGCACCCAGTTCGGTAGTTTTGCTTCTGCTGTGATCGAGGTGAATAGTTTAGTTATTGTTAGCCCTGGTGTGGCATTGACTGAACCGCTGTTGCGTAATGCAAAGCAACAGAACTGCACCATCGTTGGTGATATTGAATTGTTCTTAGGCGAGAACCGCAAAACGGTGATCGCGATCACGGGTTCAAACGGCAAAAGTACGGTTACAGAATTAACGGGCGCAATGTGCGAGGCCGGTGGCTTGAAGCCATTAGTGGCGGGCAATATTGGTTTGCCTGTATTGGATGCCTTAACAGATGGAATAGACTACGACATCGCTGTATTAGAACTTTCAAGTTTTCAGCTTGAGAGCACACACCATGTCTCTGCGGATGCCGCAACGATATTAAATGTCAGCGCCGACCATATGGATCGTTACGATTCAGAGGGTGATTATGTGCTTGCTAAGGCACGTATTCTAAAAGGCGCAAAACGCACAATTTTGCCACGTTACGATGGACAACTAGAACAAATTGCTAAATTTGGTTCGCCAGGCACAGTGCAAACTTTTGGCTTAGACGCACCAAGCAATGATGATGATTTTGGTGTGCTAAGAAGTACTAATTATCGATGGTTAATGAAAGGTGATGCTAAGCTGATTCGCCTGCGTGATATTCCATTGAACGGAATGCACAACATCAGTAATGTGCTGGCTGCGTTTGCGCTGGTTGATTTTCTTAAATTCAATTTAAAAGACTTGGTTAGCGCCATCAAAAACTTTGCAGGCTTGCCGCATCGCATGCAAACAGTGACCGAAGCAAAATCAGTGCGTTGGGTGAATGATTCGAAAGCCACCAATATTGGTGCGACGCAATCTGCGCTAACCAGTCTAGAACAACCAGTGATATGGATTGCCGGTGGTCAAGGCAAAGGGGCTGACTTTACGGCGCTGCGTGAAGCAATCACCAGCAATGTCGTCATGTTAATTTTATTTGGTGAAGACGCCGATAAAATTGAAAGTGCGTTAACTGGTATGTTGCCGATTCACCGTGTCGCTAAAATGGCGCAAGCAATTGAGTTGGCAGGAGAGCATGCGAGTGAAAATAGCATCGTTTTGCTGTCACCTGCTTGTGCGAGTTTTGATATGTATCGTAGCTTCGAACATCGAGGTAACGATTTTGCTGAATGCGTTTGGGATTACACGCAGCGGGTGGCCTCATGACAAGCGCATCATTACAGGCAACTCGTCGGCATGATCAAGGTCAGACCAATGGCGTTGATACAATGCTATTAGGCGTTTTTATAAGTCTATTAATGCTGGGTTTGGTCATGGTGTTTTCATCCACCATTGCGATGGGTGAGCAAGATCTACAGACAAACACCAGTCATTTTTGGCGACAGTTAATTCATATGATCTTAGGTGTCGGCCTTACTGTTGTGATTGCAAGTATTCCAACGTGGTTTTGGCAAAAAATGAGTATACCTTTATTGCTTACCTCGTTATTGCTGCTTACCGTTTTATTGTTTATTGGCATAGAGGTAAATGGCAGTCGACGCTGGATGTCATTATTCGGTTTTCGCTTGCAACCGGCTGAGCTTGCTAAATTAGCAATGGTTGTTTACGCGGCCAGTTATCTGGCTCGCAAACAAGCGCAAATTCATCAGTTTACTCAAGGCATATTGAACATCGGTATTGTGTTGTCTTTATTGGCGTTGTTGCTATTGCTGCAACCCGATTTTGGTAGCTTTGTGGTTATTACGGCAGCCATTGGCTTCATGATGTTTTTAGGTGGCATTCGTATTTTGCACACATTTTTATGCCTGAGTGGCGTAGCAGTTGTGATGACATTGATGGTGGGTATGTCACAGTATCGTATGCAGCGTGTCATGAGTTTTAGAGACCCATGGGCTGATCCGTTTGATACTGGTTTTCAATTAACTCAAGCATTGATTGCGATAGGGCGTGGAGAAATATTTGGTGTCGGTTTGGGTGCCAGCATCCAAAAACTTTACTATCTGCCGCATGCAAATAACGACTTCATCTTAGCCGTAATCGGTGAAGAGTTGGGCTTAGTTGGTATTGTTTTTGTAATCAGTTTGTTTGCATTGCTATTGCATCGTGCATTAGTAATCGCGCGTTCTGCCGAGTTGATTGGCCGTATTTTTGAAGCACGTCTTGCCCAAGGTATTGGTTTCTTATTGGTGTTTCAAGCCATGATCAATATCGGTGTGAACTTAGGCGTATTACCGACTAAAGGTCTTACCTTGCCATTTATTAGTTATGGCGGCAGCAGCATGTTGGTGTGTTGCGTTGCGATGGGTTTGTTATTTGCTGTTGATCGACAAACCCGCTCACGACAAGTTAAAAAAACCAAGCCGCGACCTAATAAAAGCAGAATAGACTCAGCTGAGGTTCTAGCGTGAGTGGTCATATGATGATAATGGCAGGCGGTACTGGCGGACATGTTTTCCCTGCATTGGCAGTGGCAAAACAGTTGTCTGCGCAAGGCACACAAATTACTTGGCTTGGTACTCGGCGTGGTTTAGAGGCCAGAGTGATTCCTGCTAACAATATTGATATTGAATGGATATCCATTGAGGGTTTGCGTGGTAAAGGGCTATTGAGCTTATTGCTAGCACCTTTCAAATTGTTGCGCGCCATGTGGCAAAGTGCGTCAGCGATTCGCCGTATTAAGCCAGATTGTGTGCTCGGCATGGGCGGTTTTGTCGCAGGCCCAGGTGGTTTGGTTGCACGCATTATGGGTAAGCCTCTCATTGTTCATGAGCAAAATGCAGTCGCAGGATTAACGAATAAATACTTAGCAAAAATTGCAACGCGGGTACTAACCGGTTTTCCAAATGTGGAAGAGTTGCCAGTCTCTGCTAAATGGGTGGGTAACCCGGTTCGTGTTGAAATAGATAAAGCGAATGCTACAAAACAACAAACAAATGATGATGCGGTCAATGTGTTGATTATTGGCGGCAGCCAAGGCGCGCATTCATTTAATACTAAACTGCCAAAGGTGTTTGCAGAGCTCAGTGCTTCATCCAACATCGATATGAGTCAAGTTGCCTTGTGGCACCAAACAGGTAAGGGGCGAGATCAGGCGGTCGTGGATCAGTACGCAAAACTTGGTATGACGAATGCGAATGTCACTGAGTTTATCGATGATATGGCGAATGCTTATCAATGGGCTGATTTGCTGATTTGCCGAGCTGGTGCTATGACTATCGCAGAATGTTGCGCTGCGGCAAAACCAGCATTATTGATTCCGTTTCCGTTTTCAGCTGGTGATCATCAAATTAAAAATGCCAATGTAATGTGCGAAGTTGGTGCTGGCGAAATGTTGCTGAATGAACAAATAGAAACACCTGAAATGCAGCAAACATTGGCTGCTTTGTTGAGCAATAAACAACAGTTAAAAGCCATGGGCGAACGCGCTTATCAGTTGCATAAGCCAGATGCACTCCTTGCAGTGGCGGGTGTGTGCGAGGAGTATCTTAATGCGTAATCGCGTAAAGAACATTCATTTTGTTGGAGTCGGCGGCAGCGGTATGTCTGGCATTGCTGAGGTGTTGGTGAATTTGAACTATTCGGTGAGTGGTTCGGATATTAATGATGGTCCTGTCACGCAACGCCTTCGTGATGCGGGTATTGAAGTCGTTATTGGTCACCACCTAGACAATATAAAAAACAGCGATGTAGTCGTAGTGTCATCTGCGATTGACCAAGCTAACCCTGAGGTGGCAGGTGCGATTGAAGCGGGCATTCCGGTGATACCGCGCGCTGAAATGCTCGGCGAACTAATGCGTTTTCAACAAGGTATCGCAGTGGCTGGAACGCATGGCAAAACCACAACAACGAGTTTGGTGTCAGCCATTTTAATTGCGGGTGGTTTAGACCCAACCTTTGTTGTTGGTGGCTTAATTAATAGCGCTGGCGTGAATGCAAAATTAGGTGCTGGTGAATATTTGGTTGCTGAGGCGGATGAAAGTGATGCGTCATTTTTAAACCTAAAACCTGAAATGGCTGTGGTTACTAATATTGATGAAGATCACATGGTTACTTATCAAGGTGATCTAGCAACACTTAAGAAAACTTTTATTGCCTTTTTGCAAAATCTACCGTTTTACGGTTTGGCTGTGTTATGCGAAGACGATGAAAATGTTCGTTCTATTCGTGACCAAATTCATAAACCAATGGTGAGTTATGGTTTGAGTGAATCGGCTGATTATCGTGCCTATGATTTAACCCAGAATCACACAACCATGAAATTCAAACTGGCACGACCTAACAATCAGAGCGACTTAGATGTCGAGCTCGCATTGCCTGGTGAGCATAATGTATTGAATGCAACAGCCGCGATTGCGATTGCCTCGCACTTGGGTGTGTCAGATCAAGCAATTGTGCAGGGCTTGCGTGAGTTTCAAGGTATTGGTCGTCGTTTTCAAATTTTTGGCGATGCACTCATCAATAACAAATCAGTCACGATGGTCGGCGAT
>CAZOBR010000086.1:0-10032 GCA_964578035.1 uncultured Gammaproteobacteria bacterium | reverse complement strand
TTTAAGTTTTTACGCAATTGTTGCAGGCTGGATGATCTCACACGCCTTTAGTGCCGTGGCTGGCTTGCTGGGGTTTAATGAGATTAGTGCTTGGTTTATAGAGTTTTCTTTATATCGGAACATTCTTTTTTGCATACTCTTCTTTGCTGTCACAATTGCCATTGTTGCTAACGGAGTTAGTGATGGTATTGAGCGTTGGTCAACACGTTTAATGCCCATGCTTATTGTGTTAATTGTGTTATTGATTGCCTATATTGCTACCCAAGAGGGCGCAGCTGAAGGCTGGCGGGTTTACTGGCAACCTGACTTTAGCAGAGTGTTAGACCCTAACTTAGTGATTAGCGCACTGGGTCAAGCGTTTTTCTCATTGTCTCTTGGCGTTGGCACCATGATGGTGTACGGCTCATACATCGCAAAAGATGAAAACCTACCTAAGTTGGGCGCAACCGTTGCTGCGATTGATATTGGTATTGCCGTGCTGGCTGGTTTGTTAGTGATTCCTGCTATGTATGTGGCACTGCATAATGGTGTCACTATTTTTGATGAAGCAGGTCAGCTGATTGATAGTGATCGGCTTATATTTACCGTATTGCCAGCCTTGTTTCAAACCATGGGGTTTGCCGGCATTATTATTTCATTCTTGTTTTTTGTGCTAATGACAATTGCGGCACTGACTTCGTCTATCTCAATGCTTGAAGTACCCGTTGCCTATGCCAGTGATTCACGTCAGCTTGATAGGAAAAAAGCGGCTTGGGTAGTCGGGTCAGTAATTTTTGCCATTAGTCTTACGATTATTTTTAACTTTGGCGCATTGTTTGGTTGGGTGGTTGACTTTACAACAGTTTATAGCGAACCATTAATCGGCATATTGTTTTGTATCTTTGCTGGTTGGGTATGGCAGCGCAATGAATTATTAAAAGAGTTAAAGAATGGTATGCCAGAAGCTGAAAATAGTTTCTTCTGGAAAGTGTGGCCTAGCTATGTGCGTTTTGCATGCCCGCTAATTATTCTAGCGGTATTTTCACATAGCTTTGGCTGGATCAATTTCTAAACAGCTTTATTTGTTTGTTAGCCTCTGTGCGCTTTTAACTTCGCAGCAAGCTCTACGAGTGCATTCTCTGTGGTTTCCCAATCAATGCATCCATCGGTGATGGATTTACCGTATTCGAGTTGCGATTTATCATCCGTTAATTTTTGGTTACCCGCTTTTAAATGGCTTTCGAGCATGACACCTATAATGCTGGTATTGCCATCGATTATTTGCTGGCCAATGTTCTCAAGTACAAGTGGTTGTAACTGAGGATCTTTGTTTGAATTTGCGTGGCTGCAGTCAATCATAATATTGGTTTTTAGCCCATGTTTTTCCAATTGTTCTTCAGCCAATTTAACGCTCACTGAGTCATAATTGGTTTTACCGCCACCACCACGCAATACGATATGTGCATGCGGGTTGCCAGATGAGTGCACAATAGCGACCTTGCCATCGTTGTCCACACCCAAAAAGCTATGGCTACTGCTTACCGATTGCAGTGCATTGATTGCCACTGTTAATGATCCGTCGGTGCCGTTTTTAAAACCGATTGGTACTGATAAACCGCTGGCCATTTCGCGGTGTGTTTGCGACTCAGAAGTACGCGCACCAATTGCTGACCAACTAATCAGGTCTTGCATATATTGTGGTGAGATTGGATCAAGTGCTTCATTTGCAATTGGTAAACCCAATTCACAAATCTCCAGCATTAACTCACGCGCAATTGACATGCCTGTTTCAATTTGAAAACTGCCGTCTAAATGAGGGTCGTTAATTAAGCCTTTCCAGCCAACAGTTGTGCGCGGCTTTTCAAAATAAACGCGCATCACAATAAACAGTTCTTTATCAACCTTGTCGCGCAGTGTAACTAAGCGTTTAGCATACTCAAGCGCAGATTCTGGGTCATGAATAGAGCAAGGGCCAACCACAACAATTAAACGTGGGTCTGTGCCAGCTAAAATGTTTTCCATGATTTGTCGGCCATGCATAACATTATCTCGCAGCTCTTGAGCGAGTGGAAAGTTTTGCTTGAATTCAGTTGGTGTTATTAGCTTTTCAAAGCTATTAATATTGGCGTTGTTTAATTTCATTGGTAGCGTCAATGCGTAAAGGGTTGATTAACAATTCAATCCCTTATTATCCACATAAAAGACAACTTAGCCTAATATTATAACGAGCCAGAGTTTAGAAATTGTTGCCGATTCCATATTCAACTCAGTCTGTTTAGTTGGTTAAGTCGTAGCAGTTTTGACAGTCGTATTAGGTGGCTTGGCTTGTGACAAGCGCACTAAAAACCAAATAGAAAAACCCCAAGCCACAGCCAAGCATATTGAGACTACAGCAATATCAGCTTGATAAGTGACGGCGCCCAATTTCATTCCAGCCAAGTAAGAGCTTGGCCCACAGATTGCGCCTAAAGTTGCCGGTAGAGCAGGGTGTATGCTCATCCAAGTGAGAGAGTGATTAATCGTTAAAGCAAAGCCCATCCACAATACAATTATCCATATAGGCGCGAGCCCAAAAAAAGACAGGTTGCCTGGGTATTCAAGAAAACCCAGTTGTACCCACAGAGAGTCAAAAAATAACCCCATCACAATCGCTGCAAGCATTAACTTGAGATCAGTACAATGGCGTCGTTTGACCGGTAGTTGCCAGGCAGCTAATACAGCAAAGCTGATTAATGCGGGCCAGAGTAGGTTTTTTACGCCGCTGATGACACAGGCAAACCAAACGATTTGAAATAATGCGGCGTTTATAACGATTGCAGATTTTAAAGAATTTAACATAACGGGCTTGGCTAGGTGAAAATGCATTCTAGAACACCCCGTGTGATCGTCATGCAGCTAACTTACTCAATAGTAACCTTGGTGTTTTCGTATTCACATTTGTTCTTAAAAAGTATGCAATGTTCGTATCAATCTGACACGTGACTCGTTATTATCACACTGCGCTTGGCTACTTGTTTTGTGGCTAATTTAAATTAATTTGGGTAATTGAGGTCCGCGGAAGTTAGATGTTGTGTAAAAAGGAATTAGGCTTGTTCGCTTCATATGAACGTGTCTTAGAAATAACCGGCCTAAGAATTTGGTTTGTATTTTGTCGAACTATTAGCTGTTTGACTCTATTTGCTGCTGTGTCAGTATTCGCGACTACTGCCTCAGCCGCTAAAAGTTTAGATGTTCCAGTTAAACAATATCCATTGCAGTGCGATGAAATATTTTCATGTCCAACTTCATTACTGCCAAGAGTTGGTTTTTGGGTAGAGGTATTTAGTCGTTGGGACACAAATACCGCTATTTTTCATGATAAAGAGAATCCTCATCGAGTTTATTCAACAATAAACCGATCGCAAGGCTGCCGTAAAAGTCGTAAAGGAGATAGCGTTGACCGTGAGCGAAAACGATTGAAGCGAACACTGAATTCAATCGCCAGTCGTTTAAAGTCCGGTACAGCACTGAGCCGCTCACAACAAAAAATTGCAGATTTATTTGCTGATCAAACCGCATCAGCGACAGTTAGCGCTGAAATTGCTAGCGCTGCAGATCGTGTTCGTTGCCAATCGGGCAATCAAGATCGTATGCGTGAGGCACTCACTCAATTTCAATTGTATCGCCCAACCATTTTAGACGCACTTGAAAGCCAAAATTTAACCCCCGAACTGCAATATCTACCGTTTGTGGAGTCGGCGTTTAACCCAGAAGCGTTGTCACACGTTGGTGCAGCAGGGCTGTGGCAGATTATGCCGCAAACTGGTCGTACGCTTGGCTTGACCGTGAACAATGCTGTTGATGAACGCTACGACCCAACCAGTGCTACCTATGCGGCTGCGCTGTACTTTCGAAATAGTGTTGATGACCTAAGTGAAACAGCATTCGAAAACGGCTACTCGGTTGCGGCCAAAGATTTAAACCCGTTTGTAATTACCTCGTATAACTATGGGGTGCGCGGCATGGAGCGAGCGATTAAACAAGTGGGTTTGAATTATGAGCGCCTACTAACAGAGTATAAGTCGCCAAACTTTCAAACCGCAGTTAAGAATTTCTACGCAAGCTTTTTAGCGGCTCGGCATGTTGCAAAGAATTCTGAACAATTCTTTGGTGTGATTGAATCAGACCAAAGCCAACGAGTGTATTCGTTTAATCGAGTTACCTTAAAGCGTGGTACATCAGCTAAACGTTTAGTCCGCTCTTTACACGTTGAAGCAGACATTCTTAAACGTTTAAATCCGGCCTTAAAAAAGGTGGTGTGGCAAAACAAAGCACTTGTGCCAAAAGGCTTTACGCTAAAGTTGCCGTTTCAAGAAGCTGGTTGGGACTCTAAATTAGCCAGTATGTATCAATTGCCAAAAGAAACTGAGCGACCTGGTTTTTTATGGCACAGAGTTCGTGCTGGGCAAACGGCGTGTGGCATTGCACGTAAATATAAAGCGTCTTGTACTGCGCTGCGCAAGTTGAATCGCTTAAAAGGCAAGTCAACTATTTATATTGGTCAACGTATTAAAGTGCCTACTAAGACTGGTGGCATTAGTGTGGCTAGTGTTAGCAGGTCAAGCCAGAGTCATAACTCAACCAATGAATATCGCGTCCGCGCAGGTGATACCGCTTGTAAAATTGCTGAACGTTCGAATATGCGTTGCGGTGAATTTTTAGCGATTAATGGTTTAACGCGCAAGAGTATTTTACAAATAGGGCAACGGGTCATGGTTTCGGCCAGGAACTCCTGGCACGTAGTTAAAAAAGGCCAAACGGCTTGCGGCATCGCTGAGTCGTATCGAGTTAGGTGCAGTGCCTTGTTAGATGCAAATCGAATTCGTAAGTCATCCATCATCAAAGTAGGGCAGCGCTTGCGAGTTCCAGCCCGAAGCTAGTCATTTCTAGCTTTACTCGCTTGCGTTTAAAGCAACTTTTATTTAAGCAATAGTGAATATTGATCCCTTGAACTAGGATTTGTATAGCGAGATTGTTACACTCCTTCCACAACATGCAGCGTTGTTCTGAGTTCGGTTTAATTTCCACGAGTTAAATCAAGTTTAAGCTGCTTTTGTATCGACTTATTACTTCTACGAAATTTAATAAGCTGATCTAAATAGAAGTATTACAACAACACGACCATTGATCCAGTTGCTGGCGAATACATTGTTGCTGCATTGTTTATGCGGCAAACAATTGCCGTAGGCTGGTCTTTTAAATAGCCCCAGTTGGCAATAACAGTATGACAACAACAAACCAAGAACTGACATCATGGGTGTCGGAAGTCGCAGCGTTAACCACGCCAAATAAAATTGTTTGGTGCGATGGCAGTGAAGCAGAATACCAAGCCATGGTTGAGCTAATGCTCGATGAAGGAACGCTCACTGGCTTAAATTCTGAAACTCACCCAAACTGCTATTTACACCTTTCTGACCCACAAGATGTTGCTCGGGTAGAACACTTAACCTTTATATGTACCGATAACGCTGAAGATGTTGGCGACAACAATAATTGGATGCCCGTTGCCGAAGCAAAAGCCAAAATGAATGACCTTTATACTGGCTGTATGTCTGGGCGCACTATGTACGTTATACCGTATTGCATGGGGCCGATTGAGTCACCGTATTCGCGTTGTGGCGTTGAGATTACAGATAGCCCTTATGTGGTCATCAATATGAAGCTAATGACTCGCATGGGTACAGCGGCGTTATCGCGTATTGAACACGAAGGCAGCTTTGTGCGTGGCTTGCATTCTACGGGTGAGCTTGACCCAGAGCGTCGTTTCATTATGCATTTCCCTGAAGAACTTAGCATTATGAGCTATGGCTCGGGTTACGGTGGTAATGCATTACTTGGTAAGAAATGTCATGCATTGCGCATTGCCAGTTGGCAGGCACGTCAAGAAGGTTGGTTAGCCGAACATATGTTGATCTTAGGCTTAGAAAGCCCAGAAGGCGAAACACATTACATTGCTGCAGCATTTCCCTCGGCTTGCGGTAAAACAAACTTAGCCATGTTGATTCCACCTGAGAAATATCAAGATTGGAAAATCTGGACACTCGGTGACGATATTGCCTGGTTGCACATGGATGAAAGCGGGCAGTTACGCGCAATCAATCCAGAAGCGGGTTATTTTGGTGTGGTGCCAGGCACCAATGCTAAAACAAACCGCAACGCCTACGACATGATTCAACAAAATACTATTTTTACCAATGTAGGTACAACTCAAGATAACCAACCTTGGTGGGAAGACAAAAAAGTAGGCTCGCCAACTGTTGATTGGAGAGGGAATGAATACGTTGCAGGAAATGGCCCAGCTGCACATCCGAATTCGCGCTTTACTGTGTCGGCAACTGAAAACAAAGCGTATTCGACTCTTGCAGAAGCACCTCAAGGTGTGCCCATTTCAGCAATCGTATTTGGCGGTCGACGCAGAGAGCTTGCGCCGCTCGTATATCAAGCAAAGTCATGGGAGCATGGTGTGTTGGTTGGTGCCGGCGTGGCCTCAGAAACCACGGCTGCCGCAACGGGTGAAGTCGGTGTGGTGCGACGCGACCCAATGGCAATGAAGCCATTTTGTGGTTACAACTTTGCCGACTACTGGGGTCATTGGTTAAGTTTTGCTAAACGCACTGACAAGCTGCCTGAAATCTTCCATGTGAATTGGTTTCGTCAAAATGAAAAAGGTGAGTTCTTATGGCCAGGATTTGGTGAAAACTTACGAGTATTGCAATGGATTATTCAACGCTGTGAAGGCAAAGTAGACGCCAACGAAACCGCGATTGGCTATTTGCCTAAAGAAGACGGCATGGATATCGCCGATCTAAATATCGACCCAAAAGTATGGCAATCATTAAATTCAATCAACGATGACCAATGGTTGCAAGAAATGAATGAGTTTGGTGACTATTTAGACAGCTTCGGCGACCGAGTTCCAGACGAGTTGCGTGAGCAGCATAAACAAGTGACAGCTGCGCTGGGAGCATAAATTAAATACATAGCTGTATATGCGTATGCTCAATAAAAAGCCAACTGCATCACATGTAGTTGGCTTTTTATTACTGTAAAAGAAAACCACGGGCTGAGGGTGTGGTCATTTGATGCTTGGGTTTTCCTGTACTTTCTTGATGAGCTAGTTGTTTTTATGTGCCTAACGGTCACCCAGAACGGAGTGAAAGATCTACTTAGTCGCCTATTTAAGTAAAAAGCTACAGGCTAATAATAGATATGACTGCGCATTTCATCGTTATCAAATAAGTCTTTGCACACCTGAATAAACACAAGTCGTTTATCCAGCGTATTACTGCGCTTAAAATGATTGGTAACAGCGACCATTCTTGGTCGCCTAACCTTATCAGCAAGCGGTGGCACCACCATTGGGTCACCAAGCGGCGTGAATGGGTTAGCTGGTCGTATTATGCGTAATGAAACCGCATCTGTGCAGCCCACCATCGATTGAGCACCCGTGCTGATATTGCTGTGCATGTGTATTTTGGGCTCTAAATGCCGCTCAGAGTACATAGTGTAGAACAACTCCCAAGCGGGCCCATCTTTAATAAAGATATGCGGGTGTTCAGCAACGTCTTTTAATTTTACCGGCTCACCGTTATCCAGCGGATGACCTTTTCGCATCATCACACAAGCTTGGGGGGCGCATAGATCCACCGCATGGAACTTCTTTTCGATGTTTTCTTGTAAGGAAAAGGTGATTAACACATCTACCTCCGCATTATCCAAACTCTCAAAATTGGTGTCCATCCAAATGGTTTTGGCAGAGACACTCAACTCCGGGTGTTCTTCGTTTAATTTTTTAATTGCTCGCGGAATAAGTGACCAAGTCAAACCTTCCTGGCACCCAATAGTTAGTGAGCCTTTGAGTTTTCGGCTGGGCGTAATAAAGCTGTTTTCAATTTCATCAACATTGGTTAACAACTCCTTACTTTGCTCTAACAATTTACGCCCATCATCCGTCAATACCACGCCGTTTGAGGGTTTCCTGACAAACAAATTGGTGTTTAACGTGTCCTCTAATTTATCAATTGAGTTACGAATTGACGTGGTCGAGATATGTGACCTTGTCGCCGCTGCACTAAAACTGCCGGTTTCCGTTGCCGCAATAAAATGGCGGAGATATTCAATCTTGATCATATATGAAACATTAAATGTATTTAGATCTGACGTTTAATATATTTGAGTGTACAACGATGTTGTGAATAATTCACCATGGATGTTGTAAATAATTATAACTACCTAATATCCATATCATTTGTAACTATCAAGTATTAACTAGGAGAAAAAAATGAGTAAATTTGCAATAGGTAAACCGGCAAAAATTGCTGCCGCCGTTGCCGCTTTTTTTGCTACATCAACCCCCATCCACGCACAAGAAGCAACCAACGCTTTATTAGAAGAAATCGTCGTTACGGCGACAAAAAAAGCCGGCGGACAAAACCAACAAGACACCGAGATTGCAATCAGCGCTTTTGGTGGCGATCAACTTGAAGCCCTTCAAGTTCGCAACGTCTCTGACCTTAGTTTTAAGATTCCCAATGTACAATTAGATGAGATTGGTACTACCAAAGGTACGGCGAACTTCTCAGTTCGTGGTCTTGGTGTTAACTCATCTATTCCTTCGATTGACCCATCTGTTGGTGTGTTTATTGATGGTGTTTACCTTGGGGTTAACTCCGGTGTTGTCTTTGACACCTTCGACCTTGCTTCAGTTGAAACATTGCGCGGTCCACAAGGCGTACTTTTTGGTCGTAACGTGACTGGTGGCGCTGTATTGGTGAACACTGGCAACCCAACAGATGAGCTATCAATCAAGGCAAAAGTAGCCGCTGAGTCTGGTTTTCGAGGCACAGGCACTAACTACATCGTGTCTGGCGTTATCTCTGGCCCGCTATCTGAGACCGTTAAAGGTAAGATTGGCGTTTATCGCAACGACGACAACGGTTGGCATGAGAACCTATTCGATGGTAGTAACTTTGGCTTAAGCGAAACAACCTTGTTTCGTGGCGCGTTAGAGTATGATGTTGAAGGCCTTAACTTGCTTGCGAAGCTTGAGTTTGGTGACTCTGAAGGTGACGGCCCTGCCGCCCAAAGTCATCAAAACGGCACTGGTGTCAACAGTTTTGCCACCAACATTCTTGGTGACCCAAGCCAAACATTTGATCGTGAAACGTTTGATTTCGCGGTTAATACACGAGGCTTCCAAGACGCCGATTGGACAAATTTCAGCTTGAAAGCGGATATTGATGTTGCTTTTGGTAACGGCACAATCACCAATATTTTTGGTTACCGCGATTACAGCCAAATTGGTTTATCCGACATTGACGCGTCTATTGTTCAAGTGTTTGACGCTTTCTTTAATGTTGACCAAAACCAAATATCGAATGAGCTACGCTATAATGGCACCTTTGCAAATGACCGTTTGGATGTGACTGCGGGTGTCTTCTACTTCGAACAAGACCTTGAATATGAAGAGCAACGCCGTGTTGGTGGCGCACCACTAAACTTTGATGGTGGCGGTCTACTAGACCATGAGACCTTTGGCGTGTTTGCTGCGTTTGAGTATGCGGTTTCGGATAACTTTAGCATCAATGCAGGCTTACGCTACTCTGATGAAACAAAAGTAGCGAATATCTCTCAAATTGAGTTAGCACCTGACAACTCTCCTTGTTTTCTAATTAACGGTGGCCCAGGTGACCGCGTGTGTACTACGGAGACTTTTCCTGAGTTCGCAACTGATAACTTCTCTCCAAAAATTGGTTTTGGTTATCAATTCAGTGATTCACTTCGCATTTACTCAAGCTTCTCTCGAGCTTTCCGTGCTGGTGGTTTTAACTTAAGAAACACCGAAAACCCAGCCGCTGCGTTAGTCTTTGGCCCTGGCCCGTTTGAAGATGAGCAAATTGATGCCCTTGAGTTCGGTTTCAAATCTGAGCCATTCCCAGGCGCACGATTGAACGGTGCTGTGTTCTTTAACCAAATTGACGATCTACAACGTGAAGTTAACGTTGCTGGTGGTAC
>CAZOBR010000085.1:0-10122 GCA_964578035.1 uncultured Gammaproteobacteria bacterium | reverse complement strand
TTTGGTGACAAGCCACTATTTGAAGACATTTCCGTTAACTTTGGCGATGGTAATCGCTATGGCTTAATTGGCGCAAATGGCAGTGGTAAATCCACGTTCATGAAAATTTTAGACGGCACGCTCGAGCCAACAAACGGTAATGTTTCGCTAACGCCAAATGAACGTATCGGTAAACTGAATCAGGATCAGTTTGCGTATGAAGAGTTCAATGTAGTCGATACAGTGATCATGGGTTACAAAGAGCTGTGGGACGTTAAAGTTGAACGTGATCGTATCTACGGCTTGCCTGAAATGAGCGAAGAAGAAGGCATGAAAGTGGGCGAGCTTGAAATGGAATTCGCTGAAATGGATGGCTACACCGCCGAGTCTCGCGCAGGTGAATTATTGATGGGTGTGGGTATTCCTATTGAGTTACATTCTGGACCAATGAGTAAGGTAGCGCCCGGCTTAAAGCTGCGTGTGTTATTAGCACAAGCCTTGTTTTCAGACCCCGATATTTTATTGCTCGACGAGCCTACCAATAACTTGGATATTCACACCATTCGCTGGCTCGAAAAAGTGTTACAAGAACGCCGTAGCACCATGATTATCATCTCGCACGATAGACATTTTCTAAACGCCGTGTGCACACATATGGCGGACTTGGACTATCGCGATATTAAACTATTCCCCGGCAATTATGACGAGTACATGACAGCAGCCGAAATGGTGCGCGAACGCATGTACGCTGAAAACGCTAAAAAGAAAGCGCAAATTGCTGAGCTGCAAACCTTTGTTAGCCGTTTCTCTGCAAATGCGTCTAAAGCCAAGCAAGCGACATCGCGACAAAAGCAGTTAGATAAAATTAAGTTAGACGAGATTAAACCGTCGAGCCGTATTAATCCGTTTATTCGTTTCAAACAAGATAAAAAGTTATTTCGTAATGCCATTGAGGTAGAAGCCTTAAGTATGGCGTATGACGAACCGCTGTTTAGCAACCAAACATTTAACATAGAAGTGGGTGAGCGTTTGGCAATTATTGGTCAAAATGGCGCCGGTAAAACTACCATGTTGCAAAACTTACTTGATCATGTGCCCGCAACAGGCGGTAAGGTTAAATGGTCTGAAAATGTTGAGATAGGCTATTACGCGCAAGATCACGCGGATGATTTTGAGATGGACATCACCGTGTATGATTGGATGTATCAATGGCGTAAAAATGCCGAGGACGAGCAGTTTGTGCGAGGCGTACTGGGGCAATTGTTGTTCTCCAAAGACGATATTAAGAAAAAAGTCAGCGTTCTCTCAGGTGGCGAAAAAGGTCGCATGTTGTTTGGCAAGATAATGATGCAAAGACCCAATGTGATTGTGATGGATGAGCCAACCAATCACTTGGATATGGAATCTATTGAGTCGCTCAATCTCGCACTATCAAATTATGAAGGCACGTTGATTTTTGTTAGCCACGATCGTGAATTTGTTAGTAGTTTGGCAACTCAGCTGTTTGAAATTGAAGACCAAAAAATCAACCACTTTGTTGGCAGTTACGACGAGTATCTACGCCATAAAGACGCGCAAGCTGCGTAAATCGTTACACCAAACTCAGCATGAAAGCGTTTGAAATTGGCGTAAAGAAAACCATTGTATTTTATCTGCACGGTTTGCGTGGGCATGCTTATGCTCAGCAAGGCGCATTGCAGCATATGGTCAAAAACGTTGGCGTTAGCTTGGTTTCATTAGAGTTACCAGGCCATGGCGAGGACGCTGCCATGCAGCATTGCATGGTGCCAAATTTTCGCTTGCTAGTGCAAGACATCAAACACGAAGTTATGTTGCGTTCGCAACAAGCCGAACAAGTTATTTTGATGGGCTATTCTTTTGGCGGTGCATTGATGTCGTTGGCGGCGCATGAGCTACAGCAAGATGATGACTTCAAACCGACAATCGCTGGTTTTATTGGTATTAGTACTGCATTTGATGTGGCACATAACGTACCTGGTTGGCAGGTGGGTTTAAGCAGTTCGATTGCGCCTATTTCGCGTTTTTTATTCAAGCATGCGCGGCCACTTAGTGCCTTCGTTACGATTCGCGAAATGAGTGTAGAAAAAATTTCGCCTGACGTGACTGTGCAAAAAGCGATTGAGCAAGACCCACTTGTTTACAAAGGTCGTATTCCGTTGAATACCTCCGCGCAAGTATATCAAACAGGCATGGCCGCCAAAGCAAATCTACACAAGGTGAATTTCCCTGTTTTGTTACAGCACTCAAAGGATGACGGAATTGCGCTTGCGCCCGTGCCTGGCGAATTTGGAGGTCATGTTAAATTAAATCTTTATGAAGACTTAAGGCATAACTGTATAGACGGGATAAGCCGTTCAGTGGTGCATTCGCGTAAAGCAATTACACAATTTATTGTGGATAAATTATAAGCTTACAATAACTAATCGCTAGCACCAGTAGTGTTACTTAAAGCTTTTAGATATCCAAAGTCTAAAGTTGGTGTCTGGGCTAGCATCGGTTGCACCGATTAACACACCTGAAAAAAAGCTCCAGTCATTGGCTAATTTGCCACTAAGCGCAGGGCCAATTTGATGTGTTTGCTCATCAAAGCTGTTGAAGTCAGTGGTTGAACCATAGGCGCTAAACAGTTCGGCACTTAAGCGTAATTTGCTATTTAGCTTGTGGCTAAGACTGGCGCGCGTTTGTAAAAATACCCCCGATCTTGCTTCGCTGCCAACGTCAATAAGTGTTAATACAATCGCACGCGCACTCAGTTTTGGCGAAAGTTTGAATTCGTTGGTCCAATTAATGCCTATGTTACCGTTGCGCCCTTCATCTCTGATTCGCAGGTCGAGCCTCAGAGCGTGTTTATGGTTGTCGCTGCCTTTTAACTGCCATTGCGCCTCTCCCTGAAAAAAATCAAAGTCAACATCTGATTCATCTGTTTTGCGCGCTTGAAAAACACCTCGTAAGCGTAGGCTTGAGTTTAATGCGTGTTGGTAATGAACACGTTGCACAAAGGCGCTGCTGTCGGGATCATAAGCGGCACGGTATTGAAATGATCTATCGCCTTCAGCGATGCCAGGTCCAAACACACCGCCGACGTTGCTTGCCAATACGTTTTGGCCGGCCAGTAAACTAACAATGAGTATCAATGAAGTGACTACCTTAGTGAATTGTATACGCATATTATTTTCGCCCTATTCCAAGCTGTTTTCGTATCAAAAATAAGTACGCACGGATTTTACAAAAGCATATGTGGTTAACTTGTGATTACAGTGTTCAGCTACGTTAAGACAATATTTGCTTACTGTAGTGTTTAAAGACATGCACTAATGCGATTAGCCAAATGGCAATCAAAACATGATGCAAATGCCAACTGGCAACAATGCCGAGAATGGCTGATTGCGCTGCCGCCTGATAAATACAAGTCGCGACCATTTGAATAAATGGGTGTCAGAGATGTTTCTGAGGAATCAGTGGTGTTATAAAGAGGTCGTCACTAGGCAAGACCGTGAACTGGAATGCTTTCTTAGCAAATAGACATCGTTTTTCAGGGTCAGAGTAAGACTTTTAAGTTTTCATTGTTAGTATTTTACTTAAAGCGCTCATTTACGATTGCTCCAACGTTCTGACCATATATCAAAAGCGATTAATTGCTCTCCTAACTCTACTCCCCAATTGGTCAGCCCATACCCAGTTTTGGGTTGATCCACGATATCCATTTCTCGAAGTAATTTAATTCTCTGATTTAATATTGTAGGAGAAATATTTTCGCAACAGCTTGAAATCATGGCGCTATGTGGTAACTATCACACAGTTAGTTTCATGGCTAATGTTTCTAAGCTTAAGCGGGAATCATTCACAGCACAATTTCCAGCACCTCACTCATAAAGTTCGATTTAATGCACCGCAGCATTGGGCAAAAATCAGTCAAAATTTTCGTAACTAGAGTAATATTCTTCTTGCTTTCATTTCCAAGGGGTTAATAATTACCTCGGCTGCGAATGTTACAGTAAACAAACCATGCAATATTTAGGTAATACTATTGCTTACAATTATTGAAAAGTTCGCTGCTGGCACACCGAAAAATTTGCTAACCCATCATTAGAGCCGCGTACTAAACCGTTTCATTTGCTCGTAGACAAGAGAGAAAATAATCCACAAGCTGATCAATCATTTGTTATGAAGTACTCAAAATTCGGCGACAAGTTTACTCGCCAATCTGGCATCGGCCAGTTAATGCAAGACCTAGGCCAAGCCAACGCGTCGAACCACCCAGACTTGTGTATGTTGGGGGGTGGCAATCCAGCGGGCATACCCGCAGCTCAATCGTTGTTTCAAGGTGAGATGGAACACTTAATCGAGTCTGGCGTGTTCCAATCAATGCTCGGCCTTTATGACGGCCCAAGCGGCGAGCAAGCGTTTCGTATTGCATTGTCCAACTTTCTAAATGACGAGTTTGGCTGGGCGATCACACCAGACAACATCTCACTGACCAACGGCAGTCAAAACAGCTTCTTCTATCTGTTCAATATACTCGCCGGTGATATGACGGATGGCAGCCGTAAGCGAATTCTATTTCCTTTAGCGCCTGAGTACGTAGGCTATGCCGACGCAGGGCTTGCTGTCGATATGTTTAGATCGTTTCGGCCACGCATTGAATTACTCGAGCAGCAACAGTTTAAATACCGAGTGGATTTCGACAATTTAGAAATCAGTGACGACATTGCCGCAATCTGCCTTTCACGGCCAACGAATCCAACTGGCAATGTGGTCAGCGACAATGAGCTCAAAAAGCTCAAAACACTGGCAGAAAAACACGATATTCCACTGATTATCGATAATGCCTACGGTCAACCTTTCCCTAATGTGATCCACGCCAACACCAGTTTGCACTGGGATGAAAATACTATTCTGTGTATGTCATTGTCCAAGCTAGGTTTGCCTGGCGCCCGCACCGGTATCGTAATTGCCAATCAACAAATCACTCAAGCGCTGGGCGCGCTCAGCGGTATTATTACCCTTGCCCCCAACAGCGTAGGTGCAGCGCTGATGACGCGCTTGATCGACACAGGTGACATCAAATACCTAACGCAAGACATCATCAAACCGCACTACGATCAATGCCTAGCAGCAGGACTCAGTTTATTTGAACAAGAGTTTGCCGATTTACCAGTACGACTACACAAACCAGAGGGCGCGTTTTTCCTATGGCTCTGGATTGACGATATGGCAATTTCATCACAAGAGCTGTATCAACGACTCAAAGCAAGAAACGTTTACGTGATACCCGGCGAAGAATTTTTTATCGACATAGACCCAAATTGGAGACACACCAAAGAATGCATCCGCATCAACTACGCACAGCCCCAAAAAACACTGCAGCGCGGTTTTGAGGTTATTGCTGATGAAATTAGGAAAGCGCTTTAAAGCCAAGATTGAAAAAGACTAGGTGCGTAAGTCTAAGCTCGGTCTGATAAATTACGCCATAGAGTTAGAACTAGAGACTGCCATTTGCTCAGACTGTGTGAAAACCCGATTTTCGACAAGGTTCCTCCAAGTTGAAGAACCATTATAACTTTTAAAACGTTTTCACACAGCCTCTGCATGCAACAGTCTTTACACATTTTCAATTTTGCATGAGTTTATGTCCTTTAAAAGTTGTTACGCATCGACATCTTGAATGACCGACAATAATTGTCATTGCGAGTGTAGCATGGCAATCTTTATAGATTCTTCGCTACGCTCTGAATGGCAATTTGAATGCTTTAGCCGTCCTCTTTCGGAAAATAGTAACTATTATCAATCCACAATTTATCTTGCATAAATAAGCGTTAAATTTTCTAATAGATACCCTTAGTTAACTCAAGTTTAAACTGATTATGCAAGCAGCTGACATTCGTTGCGCGAACGATCTCGCGCTTTATGAGAAACTCAAACAACACCGTGATGTAAAGCGGGTGAATGAGCAAATTGCTCGGCATCAGGCTGAGGGGCCAACGGGTATTCGGCGTAATTTACTGTCTACATCTGTGCGCTTAACTAAAGGCATGGCGCCTGACATTACTAAGATGGCGGATGAGTGTATTGAAAAACTCGGTGTTGAATTGCCACTTGAATTGTACGTGTATTCCAGCCCGCAATTCAATGCAGCTTGCTTTAAGCCTGAAGATGATAGGCTGTATGTTATGTTTTCTTCTAGCCTGTTGGAAGGTTTTAATTCTCAAGAGTTACGGTTTGTGATGGGGCATGAGTTGGGGCATCACGTCTACGATCATCATGCGATTCCAATTGGGTATTTATTGCGGGGTCAAACGCGGCCAGACCCGCAATTGGCTTTAGAACTTTTCGCATGGTCGCGTTATGCTGAAATCTCGGCTGACCGAGCAGGCGCGCATTGTGCGCAAAATATGGATGCTGTAGCGCGCTCATTATTCAAATTATCGTCTGGCTTAACGTCAAAAGTGGTTGAGTTCAGCTTGGATGACTTTGTTGCGCAAGTGGATGATATGGAAAATGTCGATCAAGAACCGGGTCAGGGTGCACCGCAATCTGACTGGTTTTCAACGCATCCGTTTAGTCCATTGCGCGTTAAAGCGCTTAAGCTGTTTGAGCAATCTACTTTGTACGGTGGCACTGGCAGTGTGGATGATCTTGAGATGGGCGTGCAGGCGGTATTGAGCTTGATGGAGCCCAGTTACTTAGAAGCCAAAACCGACACAGCCGAGGCCATGCGCCGCCTGTTATTCGCGGGCTTAATTGCGGTGGCCGATGCTAAAGACGGAATTTCGGAAACAGAACTAGAAGTTTTCGCTAAGTTTTTTGGCAAATACGCATTCAGCGATAAGCTGGATATCGAAAAAATAAAGCAAACATTAGAGCGCCGCATTGCGGAAGTAAAAGCCAAAGCCTCGCAAACACAAGCCATGCAAGTGCTGCATGATATGTGTGTGATGGCACGCGCTGATGGCGGAGTGGCCGCAGAAGAAAGAACTCAGCTAGAGTCCGTCGCGCAAGGTCTGGGTATTCCTAGTTCGTATATCTGCCAAGTAATCGATACCGATCAAGACTTGGATTAATAAGCTGTTCTAAAAAATACGTATAGAAGCGGGTGCTATAAATAAATAGTTTTTTATTATTTTCAGATATATTGGAGTTTGACTATACTGATGCACGTCTAGTTGATGGCATGTACCATCACAAACCCAATCTAAGAGTGGTAAGAGCTGTGTCTATACTAAAAAAACAAGAGTGGTCGTTTGAGTTTAATGGCCAGACTGATTTAGTTGCCTTAAACGAACAATTTAAAGATGCAAAGCCCAGTGAGGTGATGCGCTTTACGATTGATAACGCGACCAACCCCGTTGTGTTTACCAATTTTCGCCCACTAGCGGTGGCGTTTTTGCACTTAGTAACGCAACCGAATAAGGATATTCCTGTGATTTGGGTGGATCACGGTTTTAATACCCCAGAAACCTATCGTCATATTGAACGAGTGGTTGAAACTTTGGATTTAAACTTGAAAGTCTATTCGCCTAAAATGTCGGCAGCGCATTACACCGCTGTGCATGGACCTATTCCGATAATAGACACACCAGAACACGATCGGTTCTCTGAAATTGTAAAGTTAGAGCCTTTCGATCGAGCTATGCAAGAGGTTCAGCCGGATATTTGGCTAAACGGTATTCGCCATGATCAAAATGGTCACCGCCGAAACTTAGATGTGTTTACCTTTGGAAGCCATGGTACCGTACGAGTTGCGCCAATGTTTCATTTAAAAGAAACCGATGTTGAAAAATACATTGCGCAACACAAGTTACCGGACAATCACGATTATTTCGACCCAACCAAAGGCGAAGAGCATCGCGAGTGCGGCTTGATGATGAGAAAATAATCTCGTTATAATTTTTTCAGGCAAGCGCTTATGCTTTATTCGCTGCGCTTGTTTGCTACACTTGCGCAATGCAAGACTCCCCTGAAAATACTAAGCCACTTGATAGCGCCAGCATTAGCAGCCATTTAACAGCGGCTAGCCGCGACTTGCTAGACACTATTGATGTTAAGGCGTCAACGAATTCAACCAATAGTGATTTATTAGCCCAAACAATCACTGCAAATCGCGCATGTGTGAGTGTGGCCGAAGCGCAAGAGGCTGGTCGTGGCAGGCGCGGCAATGATTGGCAGTCTGCACCGAACAAGAATGTCATGATGTCTTTGAGCTGGGGTTTCGAGCAATGGCCTGAAACGATCACTGGTTTGGGTCTGGCGGTTGCTTTGGTGACTGTTGAGGCGCTGAATGCCGATTACGATTTAGACGTTAAAATTAAATGGCCCAACGACATTATGGTTGGCAATAACAAACTTGGCGGCATTTTGATTGATATGGCCGGTGACCCGAAAGGCGGCTGCAATGTTGTGATTGGCTTGGGTTTGAATGTCCATCAGCCGGATTGGTCGGTTGCTAATGCAGACTATCAATGGCAAGATCTTGCAAGTTTACAGGTCTACCCAGACCGCAATGTCTTAATCGCGCGCTTTATTGATTGTTGGTTGGAGATGTTAGTTCAATTTAACCAAAGCGGATTCAGCTCAATGATGCAACGTTGGAATAATTTAAGCAGTTACGCGGGCAAACAAATTCGCGTGGGTGCAAACAATGACTATCTGGTTGGCAGTATGTTGGGTGTTAATGCACAAGGTGCTTTGCTTGTTGAGGATGGCGCAGGCCAAACCCATGTGATTAGCGACAGCAATGTCAGCGCGAGGTTAGTGTAATGACGATGCGACTATTGTTTGATGTGGGTAACACGCGAGTTAAATGGGCGTGGCATGATGGTCAGCGATGGTTAGAGCCGGATGCTTGTGGTATAGAGTCATTTAACTCAGAAGACGTTTTTGCAGTGCGCGATTTCGACCAAGCATGGGTTGCCAGCATGAATAAGCAGGGCGTTTATCAAGATATGCTTGACGTGTTTGAGCAAAAATACGCGAAAAGCGATACACGTTTAATTACGGTGGAAGCGGCGCGCCATGCTTGCGGTATTGAAAACACGTATTTGAATATTGATCATTTAGGGATTGATCGCTGGCTATCTGTTATTGGTGCTCGTTCACTCATTCCGCATGGCGATATTATTGTGGTTGATGCGGGCACGGCAATTAACATCGAGTGTTTGGATGCGAATAACGTCTATCAAGGAGGTGCGATTTTGCCAGGCTTCCGCTTAATGCACGATTCGCTTGTAAGCCGAGTTGCTGCGATTGAGTCGAATGTCAGTGAAACGTTGCCTACGATTGGCAAAAACACAGAAGAATGTGTTAATTTTGGTGTTGGATACGGTGTGGCGGGGGCAGTTGAGCGTGTGGTGGATGAAATGCAGAAGTTTTTAATCGCTGAAAATGGCGAGCAGGCAATGCCTGTGCGAGCCTTGTTGGCGGGCGGTAATGCATGGAGCCTAGAAAAACGCATGGTGCTGTCAGTTAAGACCGAACGTGTCGATAACTTGGTGTTATTTGGCTTGCTTGAAGTGGCGCGCGAGTCTGAATAAATGCGTCCATTGTTGTTTTCAGTTGCGTTGCTACTTCTTGTAAATGTACTCGTCTTTTGGTGGCCAAGTGGTGCGGACAGTGCTGGGCACGTGCACCGTGCGAAAGAAGACGTGAATCCGCATTTTGTGCGGCTCAACAAAGAAATCGAGGACCGTTTCTACGCCAACAGCAAACCCAATAAAAATGTTTTGCCTGATTTGTCGGGTGTTGTTCTAAATAGCGACTCAAGTACTTGTTATCGACTTGGGCCATTTGCGCACAGCGAAAACTATGAGCTTGCCCAGGCCGTACTATTTAATGCTGACATCAGCTTTACTAAGTCTAGCCGCGATAGCCAAGAATCGAATGTCTACCGAGTCTATTTAGGTCCTTATGTTGATTTAGCTACTGCCAAAGATGTTCGAACTGATTTAAAAGGCAAGAACGTGCTAGACCATTTTATTCGTAAAGAATCAAACGGTCAGTTTATTGTGTCGCTCGGTATTTATACAACGGCGGATACTGCCGATAAAGCGGTTGTTTTGTTTGACGGTAAAGTCAGTGGTGTTAAGTTAAAAGATGAGCGTGTGGTATTGCCAAAGAGCTATTGGC
>CAZOBR010000084.1:0-10452 GCA_964578035.1 uncultured Gammaproteobacteria bacterium | reverse complement strand
TCCGCTAGCACTTGAGCAACAGGGCGTTGATTATAAATAAGCCAGACACCAATGCCGAAGCAAATTATTTGCAGTAGAACAATACAGCTAAGGTCAAATTTTAGACTCTTTTTGTCTTTATCAAACACAAAAAACGTCAAAACTGGGCCCAAGGTGATATCAACGCCAATTAAAATCGTGAAACCAGCAATTGCACCTGCTTTAGTTAGGTCGCCAGGAAACCATACAAGGTACGCCAGAGCAGCGACGCATAAAGATACCAGTATGCTGATAACAAGGTGAATGACGGATGCAAATAGCCTGTCTTTAATGTTGTAAAACATATTTCGGTTTCCTTAAACTAAAGTTGTTGATTGCTTTTTTATTTATATGGCGTTGAGTATTGAATAAAAAAGGCGACACTTTTCAGTGCCGCCTTATATCGCTATTTTATAACGATACTGGTTTTATTGCTAAGATACTATCTGCACTCGGCTGGTGCAAAACGGCCCGCAAGAGTGCCGTTGGCAACACCCGCCATTGCTACACCGCCAAAATTAGCTACCGGGGATCCGGCTGAAGCGCATTGCCAAACAGCATTTGCCAGCGGTACAGCAAACGCGACGCCAGCCGCTGCAGGTAGTACTACTCCAGCTGGAGCATTTGGTGTTAAGATCAATGTATTTGCACCGGCCGGAGCAATTGAAATCGGAAACGTTAATGTAATCGCTCCCGTCGTTGCGTTAATGGCTACAGGTGCACCACCACCAGGAACGCCTAAGTTAGCCGTTGGAGGAGGTGAGACATAACCAGAACCATAACCTGCTGCGTTGGCAGTAATGTTGCCTGTAGTTAATACTTCAATAACGTTAATTTTGGCTGCAGATGCGGCGATTAGGCCTTCTGAAACACGTGAACGAATTGTGTAGTCTTGATAAGCGGGTAATGCAACTGCGGCTAAGATGCCGATAATAGCAATCACGATCATCAACTCTATGAGAGTAAAACCTTGTGCGGCTTTATGCTTCATTTGAATGTTTTTCATATTTATACTTCCTATAAAAGAAAATTGTTTAAGGGTTTTGTTTTATCAATTTAATGATTTCTTGGCACCAGTTGCGCAATGTTTGAAAGTGTTTTGTCAGCTTTTGCTAAGATGATCAGCGTACGTTCAATTACAACCAGAGTGTTATTTATATACCGAAAAGAGCTGGTTGGTGCTTTTTTTTTGTAAAGAAATGTTAACGGCTTTTTTGTGTTTAAGTGATTGAATTTAAAAAGATAAAATCGACTGACAAAAATTGTCAGTCAATGCCGTATTTTGTCAATTTGTATCGAAATGAGCGAAATGTCATGCCGAGTAGCTCAGCGGCTTCGGTTTTGTTGCCGTTAGTCTCTTCTAAGGCAGTTTTGAGTGCGTTGATCTCTTCACGGGTTAAAAATTCCTCAATTGTTTCCTCGCCTGGGGCAAATGTTTTGAGTTCCGCGTGCCGCAGACGTCGTGCAAAGTTTGACACAAGCCAGCCTGATCCCAACAGGGATGACCCTAACACTGCTAATGATGTGAAGTGAGATAAGTGAGAGTGTGTGAGCACACTGTAAATATGCTCGCAGAATAAGAGTATAGTTGCGGCGGCGGCGAGACCTATGGCGCGTTGTCGGCGTAGCACAACGCTGCCTGTTGTGACTATAATGAAATAAAGCAAGATATAGGTGCTTTGAATGCCGCCAGTTGCGTGCACGATAATTGTGGTGAGTAACAAATCTAAGGAAAATTGAGCGAGCAAAAACAGGTGAAAGTCGGTTGCTTGCGATCTAGCGAGCATCGTAAAACCAATCGCAGAGACTAAAAGCACAATGGCGCTGATTAAAATTTGCTGTTCTTCAACGCCTTTCCCCATGAGTTGCCATTCGGGGTTTATATTTGGCAGCGAGTAGGTTGTCATTAATAACAATGCCGTTAGATACCGGAATATGTTGAGTGTTGAAACAGCGTGCCATATTTCGTTTTTAAAGCGCGCATGATGTGCACTTGATGCGCGATTTGGTGTTTCTTCGCCTTGCTTTTTTTCTTCTAAATTATTGTTTTTATTTATTTTTTTTGCAAGTTCTGGGTTCGCTGTCGCGATTAGGTCGGATGCAAAATTTAACGGCTTGTTTGTCATGCTCTACTTGTTTTATAAATCAAATGTTGCCAGCAGAGCTAAAAATAGTGTGCTCAAACTGTGTGTGCTATACCCCATACCTGACAATAGTCTACACCGTTTTGTTTGAGAATTTTAGCGATTTCTTTGGCAGTTGCTCCAGTTGTGAATACGTCATCAATAATCGCAACGTGTTTGTGCAGTACTTTTTGTTTGGCTTTAAAGCTGCCTCTTAAGTTGTTGTTTCTATTTGCCAGAGAGAGTTCAGCTTGTGGAGTAGTCGGCTTATGTTTCTTAATTATATTGGTTGCTACTTTTATGTTTAAAAGCTTACCAAGGTGGTGGGCAATTAAACTCGCTTGATTATAACCGCGGTTACGTAGTTTTGATGTGTGCATGGGCACAGGGATCAACAATTCAGGCAAATCGAGCTGATTATTTTGTATTTCCAGAGCGAGTGTTTGAGCAAGTGAGCGAGCTAACTCCGGTTTTTGATTATATTTAAACGCGCAAATATGTGAGCTTATTGGTTCTTGATACTCAAATGGGCAAAAGCAGGTATCAAATTCCGGCGGTTGAATTAGACAAGTGCCGCAGTAATCTTGACTTTCAGCTAATTGTTGACCGCATTGACTGCAATTGTGATATTGGAATGGCAGTTGTGCATAGCATTCGTCGCAATATGGGTAGGTGTCGTCTTTGAGCACTGATTTGCAGCCATAGCAGTGATTGATCAGTAGTGTGTTCAAACCTGCTTTAAGCCACCCATTTGTTTTGTGTAAAAAGTGCATATCCGTTGCCTATATTTAGATTGTTTAAAAATGAGCCCTTTAACTACGGTATTCAGTCTAGGCCAAAGCTAATATTTCTACAAGCTATCTTATTTATTCAGCAATAGTAATACGGATTGCTGAAAAGCGAATAAAATTGCGAAGATTCATGCGGAATCTATTGCTGCAATTAAGTGGCTATGATACCTTTGCGCAGCTTTTATAAAGGCGCGTTAACTGCTTTTGCAAACTGCTTCACATCAGTGAAACAAGCGTAATAAGTGATGCTAAAATGCGCTAATCAAGCCATTGATGATGATGGTTTATTATGAATTAAAATTTAATTGGAGCACCTCTAATTATGCTGTTTTCTCAATACCTTAAATCGCTGACTAGCTTGCCGTCTAAGCTCGTATTATTGCCGGCACTACTTTTTAGCAGTTTCGCACAGGCAGAATACCGTCTTAACTTTCAAGATCCGGTCACCCAAGTTGCTCGCGACATCTTTGATTTACACATGCTTATTTTTTGGATATGCGTGGTAATTTTTGTGCTGGTGTTCGGCGTGATGTTCTATTCTATTTTTGCGCATCGCAAAAGTAAGAACTACGAGCCATCGCAATTTAGTCATAGCACGGCCGTTGAGATTGTTTGGACGATTATTCCTTTCCTTATTTTAGTCGCAATGGCAATTCCGGCGACTAAAGTGTTGATTGATATGGAAGACACCACCAAATCTGATTTAACCATTAAAATTACCGGTTACCAGTGGAAGTGGGGTTATGAATATTTAGGCAGCGATGTTGAGTTTTATAGCACATTAACAACGCCTCGCTCGCAGATTGACCAATTTGATAAAGAAAATGCAACACCGCAAGGCGAAGATTATCTGTTAGAAGTTGATAATGTATTAGTTGTGCCATCAGGTCGTAAAGTGCGTGCATTGATTACCGCAAATGATGTTATCCATGCATGGTGGATACCCGCATTTGGTACCAAGAAAGATGCAATCCCAGGCTATATTAACGAGCTATGGTTCAATGTGGATGAAGGTAAAGAAGGTACCTATAAAGGTCAGTGTGCTGAGCTTTGTGGTAAAGATCATGCTTTTATGCCAATTGTTGTAGAAGTTGTTACGGGTGCGCAATTTGATAAATGGCTTGCAGCAGGTGGCTCGTTCGATTCTGTGATTGTGGATCAAAGTGACGCAGTAGAAGAATCAACGAACGTCACAGACACCACCGAAAATGTTATTGAAGCAATTGTTCCTGCTGCGCAAGCGGCTGAACCGGTTGCTGGTAAAACCTGGACTAAAGAGCAGTTAATGGAAATGGGTGAGGACACGTCATCACGTTGCATTGCTTGCCACGGTGTTGACGGCAAAGGTATACCAGGCGTGTTTCCTGCGATTGCAGGCAGCCCAGTGGCCACTGGCCCAATTGATGCGCACATTGACATTGTCATGTTCGGTAAGGCCGGCACAGCAATGCAAGCGTTTGCAGGCCAACTTTCAGATGAAGAAATTGCTGCGGTACTCACATACCAGCGGAATGCTTACGGCAATGCGGTCGGCGATGTGGTTCTGCCTTCTGATATTAAAGCCAAACGTAACTAGAGTAGGAGATAATTATGTCACATGCAGCTACTGCTGACGGTCACGACCATCACGATCACAAACCGCCGTTTTTCGAACGTTGGTTTATGTCAACAAACCATAAAGATATTGGTACCCTTTATCTAATCTTTTCTCTAACCATGCTTTTCATTGGCGGTGCTATGGCGCTGGTGATACGTGCAGAACTTTGGCAGCCGGGCTTACAGTTTGTAGATCCACATTTCTTTAACCAAATGACCACAGTGCATGCACTGGTAATGGTCTTTGGTGCCGTTATGCCAGGTTTTGTTGGTTTTGCTAACTGGATGATTCCACTCATGGTAGGCGCGCCAGATATGGCTTTACCACGCATGAATAATTGGAGTTTCTGGATTCTGCCATTTGCATTCACCATTTTATTGTCTAGTTTCTTTGTACCAGGTGGTGCACCAGCAGCCGGTTGGACACTCTACGCTCCGCTAACTATTCAAGGTGGCATGAGCGTTGATATGGGGATTGTGGCCATTCACATGATGGGTATTTCATCCATTATGGGTGCAATCAACGTGATCGTCACTGTGCTAAATATGCGTGCACCCGGCATGACATTAATGAAAATGCCAATGTTCGTCTGGACATGGTTGATCACAGCTTTCTTATTGATCGCGGTAATGCCAGTATTTGCGGGCGCGGTAACAATGTTGTTAACTGACCGCCATTTTGACACGGCATTCTTTAACCCTGCGGGCGGCGGTGACCCAGTGTTGTATCAACACATTTTCTGGTTCTTTGGCCACCCAGAGGTGTACATCATGATTTTGCCAGCCTTTGGCATTATCTCGCACATTATCCCAACCTTTGCGCGTAAGCCGTTGTTTGGCTACAGCTCAATGGTATTTGCAACAGCAGCAATTGCGTTTCTTTCATTCATCGTTTGGGCACACCACATGTTCACGGTGGGCATGCCATTACAAGGTGAGTTGTTCTTTATGTACGCTACAATGTTGATTTCGGTACCGACTGGCGTCAAAGTGTTCAACTGGGTAACAACCATGTGGCGCGGATCAATGACCTTTGAAACGCCTATGCTGTACGCGATTGGTGTGGTGTTCTTATTCACGCTCGGCGGTTTGTCTGGCTTGATGTTGGCGATTACGCCAGCCGATTTCCAGTACCACGATACTTATTTCGTTGTTGCTCACTTCCACTATGTATTGTTCTCTGGCGCAGTTATGGCCATGATGGGCGGCACGTTCTACTGGCTACCTAAATGGACTGGCCATATGTACAACGAGTCTCTCGGTAAGATTCATTTCTGGTTGACGGCCATTTTCTTTAACATCACGTTCTTCCCGCAACACTTTTTAGGTCTTGCTGGTATGCCACGTCGTTACGCCGATTACCCAATTCAGTTTACTGAATTCAATCAATGGTCATCATTTGGTGCCTTTGGTTTGGGTATCTCACAATTACTGTTTGTCTACATCATTGTTGCAACGGTTCGTGGTGGTAAAAAAGCCACAGACGAAGTTTGGGAGAATCCAGAAGGTTTGGAATGGACAGTGCCATCGCCAGCGCCGTTCCATACGTTTGACGAGCCGCCAGTGGTTAAGTAGGGTGACTGATATTTCGCGATAACCACACCGCAAATCTAAATGAACGAAGATCAAGACAATAAAAAAATGAGTAACGCAAAAATTGCGTTACTCATTGCGGTGATTCCGGTTGTTTTGTTCGTTACATCGTTTTTTATTATGCGTTAGCGGTTAACGCTTTTACTGAGAAATGTCGGAAACCATTACGCCAGCACCGAATAAACCAGCAAGCAACAATATTGTTGTAAAGCTGATTATTGTCACTGTAGTGATGTTTGGTTTTGGTTATGCTTTGGTGCCCTTGTACGAAGCGTTTTGTCGTGTTACAGGGTTCGGCGGTAAGACGGATATCATCAGTGAAGTGGCCGCCAGTAATGCACCACTTATTGATCGCGATGTGTCGGTAACGTTTACATCGCACAGTCATACGTCTTTGCCATGGGAGTTTAAACCACTCACCAAAGGTTTAGATGTAAAAGTAGGAGAGGTTCAAGAAGCCGTATTCTACGTTAAGAATTATTCGAATAGACCGATCACCGGTATGGCGACGTTTAACGTAACGCCACCAAGAGCGGGCTTTCATTTTAAGAAAACTGAGTGTTTCTGTTTTACTAAGCAGGTCTTGCAGCCTGGTGAAGAACAAGAAATGCTGGTGAAGTTTATGCTTGATTCGGCCTTGCCCGATGATGTGCATGAATTGACATTGTCCTACACATTTTTCGATAATGAGAAATACGCAGGCCAATAAGAACTAATTATTAGAATTATTTACGTGTAAATAGAGGAAACCAAGATGTCTTCAAAATCACAAGACCATTATTTCGTTCCTGACTCGAGCGCCTACCCATTTATTTGCTCAATAGCGTTATTTTGTATCGCAATGGGCGGAGCGAGTTTCTTAAATGGTTATGCATATGGGCCTAACTTGATGTCAGTTGGCGGTATCGCCATGGCGATCATGTTGTTCATCTGGTTTCGCAAGGTCATTATTGAAAGTCCTGATTACAATATGGATGTCGACAAGTCATTCCGTATGGGCATGTCGTGGTTTATTTTCTCAGAAGTTATGTTTTTCGCCGCATTTTTTGGCGCGCTTTACTACCTTCGTGCACTGGCTTTGCCTTGGTTGGCTGAAACTGAGATTTTATGGCCAGGCTTTGAAGCGACTTGGCCGTCAGCCGGTCCCCAAGGCGCTGAGTTATTAGGCTCAAGCGTTCCAACCGCAACCGAGATCGCCGAAGGCACTAAATACGCATTAGTCGATCCGTGGCACTTACCGCTTTACAATACCTTATTGCTATTAACGTCTAGCGTTACATTGACTATAGCGCACCATGCTTTGCGAGCGAATAACCGCGCACAACTGATCATCTGGTTAGCAATTACAGTTGCTTTAGGTGTTTGGTTTTTGGCACTGCAAGCTGAAGAATATATTGAGGCGTATCAGCAGTTAGGTCTTACATTAGGCACTGGTGTGTATGGTTCAACGTTCTTTATGTTGACTGGTTTTCATGGTTTTCATGTTTGTCTAGGCGCATTTATTTTATTAGTCGTGCTGATACGCTGTATTCGAGGTCATTTCACGCCAGAGCGGCATTTTGCATTTGAAGCGGGTGCCTGGTACTGGCACTTTGTTGATACTGTTTGGGTGGGCCTGTTTATCTTCGTTTACATTCTGTAACGCCTAGCTCACAAGTACTAAAAAAGGGGTATCTTCGGATACCCCTTTTTGTTTGCCCTCAGTTTCAATGATTGTGTTCAATGGCTAATCATTCTCTATCATTTCCTTTGATCAATTCGTTCTTGCTGCTCTTTATTAAACTCAAATGGGTTTACTGAGTTGCTCGGTTTAATCCAGCCCATTTTTAATGACAAGAAAATAAACGCAAATAACACAACCCATATACCAATCCGCCATGTCAGTGACTTGATTACTTTGTCGCCTGAGTCGCGTTCGTCGGGTGTTTTTAGTAAATGATATAAGCCAACACCAAGGCTAGTAATCATGGCTAACAATAAGACGATAATGACAAGCTTGCTCATAGGGTTGCTCTTATAATTAAAATACGATTTGTGGTTTTGCAGACATGCTCTGTGCTATGTTCGCGCAGTGTAACGTATCTTGATCAACGCCTTGCGAATAAATTTCATGCTTAGCAAAATAAAACTGCCTTTAATGTTGATCACAGCCATTGTCATGGTTTTAGCAATGTTACGTTTGGGAATATGGCAGCTTGATAGGGCTGAGCAGAAACAGCTTATTCTGAGTGAATTACACGCTAAGGCTGAACAAGCTCATGTTGATTTATTGCCGATGGTCGATACTATTAACCTAGATAATCGTTTTTTAAATATACGTGCGAAGGGCGTTTACGATGCTGAAAAAAGCATTTATATCGATAATCAGGTAGTGAACGGGCAAGTAGGTTATCAGGTGCTTACGCCATTAATATTAGCATCTAATGGTGCGATTCTTGTTGCACGTGGTTGGTTGCCAGTTGGTAATTCGCGCGATGTATTGCCAACCTTTGATACGCCATTAAAACCGCAAGAATTGATAGGGCGTTTAAATCTACCACATGCCAAACCGCCTCTATGGGATGATGCGTATAACGTCAATGATGGTGCTGTCTGGCAGTATTTACCGATCGCTAAATACGCCGAGCAAATGCAGTTAAACGTATTGCCTTTAGTGTTAGAATTAGCCCCCGAATCAGCATCACAAAGCAGTGTAAATGACTCGTCATTTATTCGAAAATGGGCAGCCGTGAATGATGAATGGGTAGCCAAACATCAAGGTTACGCGTTTCAATGGTTTGCGATGGCGGCGGCATTTTTTATTGCTTGCGTCGTCTTACTGTTGCGGCATGTTTCGAGAAAAAGCGTGAAGTGATCTGAGAATATGCCTTAAATGTATTTGTATAATTATTTGTCTTACTCTGTTTGACTAACTTTTTGATTAAGTATGAACGACCAACAACAAATTCGTAAAACACAGTTCTGGAATCGTGTGCAAATGATTCTGATTTTAGTGGTGTTTGCAGCCCCTGTACTAGGCGCTTTTTTTTATAAGCCTAAGGCGTTTAGCAATTACGGCGACATATACGTGCCCGTTCGAGAGGTTGCCAATTTAGAGATGAATGGCAACGATGGAATGGTCGAGTTGGATTCATTTCGTCGTCAATGGGTGTTTGTTGTCACAGCAAATGGTGATTGTGCAAAGGCCTGTGAAGATAATATTTTGAAAATTCGCCAGCTTCGTTTTATGCAAAATAACAATATGAAACGCATACGTACTGTCTTTATGCATACCGGCTTGTTGCCAGCGGTAAGTGATGATCTTACTAAAAAATATTCGCCAATCGAGAGCTATTCTGTATCACAAAATGATTTTGACGATTGGACAAAAATTTTAAAAATCGAAGGCGCACCAATAGAAGCACAAAAAGACCGCATTTATATTATTGATCCGGCGGGTAATTTAATGATGAGCTACCCTGCGACCGCCGAGCCAGGTTTGATGCAAAAAGACATTAAACGCTTACTTAAGACATCGCAAATTGGTTAGTGGTATGTCCGATATTGATCACGCCCAAACTCAACAGACTGATGGTTTACCATCTCCACCAGCTGAAGGCTCTCCAAACCAACCAGCTGAAGGCTCTCCAAACCAACCAGTTGAGGACTCTTCAAACCAACCAGTTGAGGACTCTCCAGCTCCACAAGTTGAAGACTCTTTAAACAGTGCATTTCGTCAATACTATGATCTAACTAAACCGCGCGTGGTGATGCTGATTGTGTTCACTGCAATTGTGGGTATGTTATTAGCCGTTAAGGGCATGCCCGATTTATTCTTGGTGTTAATGAGTTCTTTGGGTATTGGTTTGGCAGCATCATCCGGTGCGGCGATGAATCAAATTATTGATATGCGCGCTGATGCGATTATGGCGCGGACTCAAAATCGCCCTTTAGCCACTGGTGGTATGCGTGTCTGGCAAGCCGTCATTTTTGCAGCTCTGCTTTGCATCCTAGGAATGCTGGTGTTAGTGGTTTGGGTGAACCAATTAACGGCCGTTTTAACATTTATTTCAATGGTGGGTTATGGCGTTATCTACACTGTTTTTTTAAAGCCAGCAACACCGCAGAATATTGTAATAGGCGGTGCCGCAGGTGCAGCTCCACCCCTGCTTGGCTGGGTGGCGATGACAGGCTCAGTATCAGCTGAAGCCTGTTTATTATTCTTAATTATCTTTGCTTGGACGCCGCCACACTTTTGGGCGCTGGCCCTGTATCGCCAAGAGGAATACGCTGCAGCCGGTGTGCCAATGTTGCCAGTAACGCATGGTGGAGAATTCACACGCTTACAAATA
>CAZOBR010000083.1:0-10576 GCA_964578035.1 uncultured Gammaproteobacteria bacterium | reverse complement strand
TTTATAAAGTGCCAATAGCGAGTTCTTATAAAAGCGTGAACTCCACACGGTAGTTATTTAAACAGTAACTTAATCCCTATACCTTTAAGCCAAGTACGTTCTTGCTTCAAATCTGCTTCAGTCAGCGGGTTTAATTCTAACCAACCAGGCTCAAACTCTACGTATAATTGTTGGCCTTCAGCTCGCACGCTAATTGACTCAAATTTATTCTGCCCTCGTCCGCGGTGCAGCAACACAGCAAGCCTTAACAACACGACCACACGTTTGGCGGGTGTTACTAATGCAGCTGGAAGCTCTTCAAAAACCCCTAAAGGAAACTTACGCCGATGCCCGGTAATAAGTGCCGCCAACAAAAGTTGGTCGCGCCGCGCAAAGCCAGCCATGTCGCCGTTGGCAACCAAATACGCACCATGTTTATGATAACCATCGTGACTGATTGATAGGCCAATTTCATGCAATTGCGCAGACCATCCAAGCGTTGATTCAAACAAACTATCTGAAATATCCCAAGCATGCGCCGTTTGTTGATATAAATTGAGTGCAGTATCACGTACTTTGTTTCCATGGGCCACATCTACAGACCAACGATTAAGCATGGCAGCAATCGTAACGTATCGAATATCTTCAGTTGAAGAGCGCCCAACTAAATCGTAAAGCACGCCTTCTCGTAAGGCGATATCGGAAACTGACATTTCACGAATACCAAATAACTCAAACAAGGCCAATAGAATTGATAAGCCCCCAGCAAAAACAGGTTTTCGATCACCTGTTAAACCTGGAACATCGAGTTGATCGGTGTGTCCAGCTTCGATTGCCAATTGCTCTAATTTCAATAAGCCTTCTAAGTGGATGCCATCTTTAGACCAACCACCTTGAATCAATGATGATGCCAGTGATTTCATTGTGCCAGAACAGCCGATCACTTGATTCCAACCCTGCAAACGAAACTGACTGACCACTGGTTGAATAGCTAACTCAGCGGCTAATTTGGCTCTGCGAAAACGTTTTTCGCTCATTTTGCCATCAGCAAAAAACTCTTTACTCAGGACTACACAACCTACTTCAAGGCTTTCTCGGCAATGTGCAGTATCGCCTTTACCTGCAATGATTTCGGTACTACCGCCGCCAATATCAATCACTAAACGTGACTCATCGCCATGCGTTGACCATTTTGATACGCCCAAATAAATCAAACGAGCTTCTTCGCGCCCTGCAATAATTTCGATGTTGTGACCAAGTGCAGATTCAGCGCGCTCAAGAAATTTGCCCTTGCCTTGTAAACGCCGTAATGCATTGGTACCGACCGCCCTGACTCGACTTGAGGGAATCGCTCGCAGTAATTGACCAAACTGTTCAAGCGCCCGCAGCGCTCTAGTTGCCACCTCAGAAGACAATTGATTTTCTTCGTCTAAGCCTGCAGCTAAACGAACAACTTCACGTTGGCGATCGACAACGACAAATTCACCATGCTCATAACGAGAAATCACTAAATGAAAACTATTAGAGCCCAAGTCAACTGCGGCGTAACAATCTCGACTTACATCAACATGCTGTTCCGGATTAGCTAAGTCAGAGGTAATTTGATCCAGTGTCTGTGCGATATCAGTGCTAATTTTATTATTACTCAAAATAAACGCTATTATTAATATAGTTCACCTATTGTAGCTAAGTTTTAAAGCAGCCAATAGCATAATTTTAAATCCTTCAATTATGCTCCAAACGATTTTAAAATTAGGCCAATAATTCACCAAAAAGATATCAATAATTTGCAAAAAATAGGCGAAATCACTTGAGTTTAGCGTCAACCTTCCTTAAAGTCCGCCTAGCATTTTGAGAGATGAGTTTGTTTCGTAACTTATTAGTAACTTACGATAATCAAACACCTACTCAAATAACCACTTTAGAATTCCTTTAAAACTTTAGCTACCGTGAAATCCAATATGTTAAAACGTTTTAGCCACACTTTACTCTCGCAACTGTCGCAAATCAGTTCGATCAAGTCAGTTGTTTGCATTCCTGCTATTGTATTCGTTAGCCTTGCTAGTCTTGTCAGCAACACTGCGTTAGCGGCAGGCGATGCAGTACGCGGAGAAGCCCTGTCTCAAACGTGTCTTGGTTGTCACGGCGCACCCGGCTTACGAAACCCTGGTCCAGTTTACGCCATTCCTATGGTTGGTGGACAACACGCGGAATATATTGTATCTGCATTAAAAGCGTACAAATCAAAAGAACGTTCGCACAAAACAATGCAAGCTCAAGCAGCAAGCCTGTCTGATCAAGATATGGCTGACATTGCTGAGTTTTTTGCAGCAATGGAAGGTAACAGCCGACCAAGCCATGTTAATGCACAACGCAAAGCCGCTGGCAAAGAAAAAGCAGCCGTATGCGCAAGCTGCCATGGTGCTACTGGCGATGGCCCAATGAGCTCCTTTCCGAAACTTGCAGGTCAATACGAAAGTTATTTAATTCATGCGCTTAAGGATTATCGTTCAGGCGATCGCAATAACGCAGTAATGAAAGGCTTTGCAGCGAACTTAACCATTGAAGACATCAGAGCTTTATCAGCTTGGTTTGCTAGTCAACAAGGTGGCCTTTCAGCGCCTGAATCAGAGATTTTTAAACCTCAATAATTCAGACAAGACAAACTAATAGAAAGCCTGTTCTTAGCAACAGGCTTTTTTATGTCTGAACACTTTTGGTTTTGCTGTTTTACTAATTTAGTAATTCAAGCGCCGCGTTGCTTGCAGTTAACGCGCCTTCAATATAGCCATTATAGTGCCCAACAGCTGTTTCACTACCCGACCATATAAGCTTTTTATTCCATCCAGGCTCGGCAATACTTGAAAGACTGTTACTTGGGTGATGGTTTGGAATATGCTGATCACGCTTCGTTGCGGTTAACGGATCTCGCGCCCAATCTTTATACAGAATTTCACTAGGCATCGCTGCTTTATTGCCAAACAGACGAACTAATTGCGCAATAATCAGTTGATCTATTTCATGCTTATGCGTTTTTCGACGATTGGGCGGCGTTGCAAAAAAACCAAATAAGGCCGACACACCGTCTTCAGAAGTCGCATCGTGTATTTCAGATAACGGCCCTACTTGGCTAATAATATCGCCCGACAAGCCAGAATCTCGCCAAAAGGCTTCTGGGTAGACCACAATGCATTTAGCGTGCCCTGCCATCCAGGTTGCAACTTCATTTAATTCACTTTTGCGCTCAGCAGTTAGATCTGGTTCAAACACAATGCTATTCAATGCCACCCTTGGAGGTAGTGCTAGTACTACCTGCTTAGATTGGCATAGGCGAGCGCCAGCATAATAGATCAATAAATCATTATTAACAGAGGCTTCAATAGAAGCTACTTGCGCCCGTGTTTCTATTGCCTCTTGACCCGCTAACGCAATAACTTTGTTATACAAAGTTTGCGTAATCTGTTGTAAACCGCCTTTAATGCGACATGAACCCGACATCGAAATTCCCGCAACACCACGATGAACCTTTGACTTTGCTGGTGAGCCTGCTGTCAAGTCAACTCCTTGCACAACTGTTTCATAGAGTGAATCGCCTTGCGCATACTGTTGAAACACTGAATCACGCAAACCGAGTTCAATAACAAGGTTTCCAATATTTGTTTGGCCTGGCCAAAACCACGATGGCCCAATATCAAAAAAAGCAGAGTTTTCAGCAGATACCGAGGGCGAGTAGATACGACCACCAACGCGATCGCGCGCTTCTAACAATTTAATTTTAACGCCTTGTTTGGCTAATTCATAAGCCGTATGCAAACCACTAATGCCGCCGCCTATAATGCAAACGTCTACGTTATTCATATGAGTAGATAAGGTTTTTCACTTAATATTATTCCTTAATATTACAGCGTTATTGGATCAGCAGTTTTGCAGCCAAATCGAACGTGCGCGAATCGCCCATCACATTACTGGTGAGCATTGCCCCCTCAAGCAAAGAAATGGCTTGCACTGCTTTTTCTTTTGCTCCTTTGCTCACGCCTTTGGCTCTGTAGGCCGTTTCTAGCCAAGCAATATTACGCACAAAGAATTGTCGCGTTTCGTTGATAACTCGCTCTGGCAAAACATCGGCTTCAGCACCAAGCATGCCACATAAACACATACCCTTATCCTGAGATAAGGCTTTGCGAAACGCTTTTACATAAATATTAATTGGGTCTTTTCCAGACGCAACTAAATCACCCGCATTACCTAAGCTAGCAATAAATTTGTCGGTGTAGTGTTTGGTAACCGCCACACCTAAATCTTCTTTAGTAGAAAAATGATAGTGAACAGAAGAACTCTTAATACCGATAGCTGATGCAATATTCCGAAAACTAAAACTGTTGTAACCGCCATGGCGAACCATGTCTTCTGCGACTTGTATAATTGCGGCTTCTCTATCGTCACTCATAATTTATATCTAATTCATGTTCACTAACTATTGAGGCTATTGTATTGCGATTACAATAATGTCTCCAACTCACTTTGAGTTCACGGCATTCACCCTTTCAGACTCTGCATCTACGCGATTTAAATGGTTTTGTTTAATCCAAACCTTAGCGCCTTGGTTACCAGCTTTTGCATTTAAACGACTGCCAATTGGTAAGCGCAACCAGCTATGTTTGCGCAATTGATCACCACCTTGTTCAATGTCACCCTCTAAGACCAATACTTCAAAGCCATTCTCAGCCGTAAGACTTACTTTAGTATCAGGCTCCCAATGCTGTAGGGTAACCTGCTCGGCATCATCAGCATACAACGGCGTAATAGAAACACCTGGCATATCTGAGTGTGGCACAGCCTCCATGAAGCGAGTATTTAAGCGAATATGAGTTGGGTCTTGTGGTTCGAACTGCCATAATTTAACAAATATCACGCAACCTGGTTCAGACCCTGGTGTATGACTCGATTGCGGTGGATTACGAATATATGAGCCCACAGGAAAATCGCCATGCTCATCTTGAAACACACCATCAAGCACAACAAACTCTTCGCCACCCGTGTGCACATGTCTAGAAAAGTGGCTGCCTGGTGCATATCTAACAATGGATGTCGCACGCGCTACTTCTTCACCTATACGATCTAACGGCCTTCGTGACACACCGGGCATTGGCGAATCGATCCATTCCACCTCTTCACTGTGAACAACAACACGCTGATCAAATTCTGCATTAATTTTCATTTTAATTCTCAACAACCTATCTGCCTATCTATCTATAGGTAGATTATTGAGAAACACAATCACAATGTCAACCTGAAAAATAAGATAAAGATCAACGTATGCCATTTCTTTACGCGGCTTACGTATATGATTTAGACGGAAATAAACTGTGTTTCTTCCATATGACGCCGGCCTAACTCTCTGACGTTAAGTTGTATTTAGAAAGCCCAATCTAGTAGTGGGCTGAGCTTTTTTATGGCGTATGAAAACAAAAATTACATTATTAAACGCATCGTCATAAAACATGCTTAAATTAGATATTATAGTATTGTTTAACAACAGAATTGACTAACTGTCTCGCCTATTAACATTTATGACTGGGAGAATTTTATGATCAAACTCACGCTCAATGGCAAATCTTTATCGTTGGATGCCGCCCCAGAGATGCCACTACTTTATGCAATTCGTGATATTGCTGAGCTTACCGGCACCAAATTTGGTTGTGGCTTAGGCCTATGCGGCGCCTGCACTATTCACTTAGATGGCACGGCCATTCGTTCCTGCGTGACGCCTTTATCTGCCGCTGAAGGCAAATCAATCACAACGATTGAAGGCTTAGCCGACAAAGATAGTCTTCACCCTGTTCAATCAGCTTGGATCGCCAATAAAGTTCCGCAATGTGGTTATTGCCAAAGCGGGCAGATGATGAGCGCTGCGGCTTTATTAAAAACAAACTCGTCACCCTCGGATTCAGAAATAGAAACCGCTATGCAAGGCAATATTTGTCGTTGCGGCACCTACCCCAGAATTAAGAAAGCGATCAAAGAAGCTGCTGATAATATTACCAAGGTGAAGGCATGAGTCAGATAAAAAATTTAAATCGACGTGAGTTCCTTGCTCTAACTGGCCGTTCAGGCGGGGCCTTAATGCTAGGCAGTACCTTAGGTGGGCTTGGCGTAAGCACTATCGCCAGCGGACAATCTACCAAACAAGCAAGTGCTGAATTAGGCGCATTCGTTACGGTTAAAGCCGATGGTCAAGTTGAGATAATTTGTCATCGTTGTGAAATGGGGCAAGGCATTCTGACCAGTGTTCCGCAAATCATTGCCGAAGAGTTAGAAGCTGACTGGGACCAAGTCACTGCCGTGTTAGGCAAAGCTGACCCCAAATATGGCGCACAAAATACGGGCGGCTCAGCTTCTATTCGCCGCTTCTTCAGTCATATACGCCAAATGGGTGCGATTAGCCGAGACATGCTGGAACAAGCTGCTGCAAATCAATGGTCTGTCGAAAAATCTCAAGTTAAAGCGGAAAATCATGCCGTTATTGATAAAGTAAATGGCAAAAGCTTGTCGTTTGCCGAGCTTGCCCTAGCCGCTAGCAAGTTGCCCGTTCCTGAAGCAGCTTCAGTAACTCTTAAAGATAGCACCGACTACAAGTTGATTGGCAAAGAAGACGTTGCGTTACAAGGCTTAGAGGCCATTGTGACGGGTCAAGCGATGTACGCACAAGATGTACAGCTGCCTGGCATGTTAATAGCCAGTATAGAACGCCCTCCGGTTGTTGGTGGCAAAGTAAAATCATTTGATGACACCGAAGCAAAGAAAGTGCCCGGCGTTGTCGATGTTATTCGTTTGAAAGACCGAAGCTTCCCAGTTGATGTTAAGCCTGTCTCAGGCGTTGCTGTATTAGCAAATAATACATGGGCGGCGATTGAAGGCCGCAAAAAACTCAAAGTTGAGTGGGATCACGGTGCCAATGTCTCGCATAATTCAGAGCCTTATCTAGAAGAGCTGATTGAAAAAGTGGCGAGTAAAGGTAAAGAAGCTCGAGTTGTGGGTGATGTCTACGCGCATACCTTTAATGCAGACAGAACCGTTGAGGCTACGTATACAGTGCCGTATCACCACCATATGGCAATGGAAACACCCGCAGCAACCGCAGTAATTGAAAGTGATCAATGTCGCATATGGAGCGGTACGCAAGCACCCCAATGGGGCAAAACGCTGGCCATAGCAGAGCTTGGTTTAGACCTTAAAGCGGATTTTAATAAAGTTGAATTTAATAACACCTTAATGGGTGGTGCGTTTGGTCGTAAAAGTAAAAATGATTTCACCATTGAAGCCGTTGAGCTAGCAAAAGCCACCGGCAAGCCTGTTAAAGTGATTTGGACGCGCGAAGACGATGTTAAGCATGGCTTTTACCATTCAATTGCGGCCAACTATATTAAAGCCGAATTGACCGATGATAATCGCAGTGACAATTGGATTCAGCGTGTCGTTGCCCCACCAATAATGTGGATATTCAACGATAAAGTTTCGCATTTACAAGATGGTGATTTATCACTCGGTTTTGCCGATATTCCATTCGACATTAAGAACTTAAGTTGTGAAACACCCGAAGTCACCACCCACGTTAGGACTGGCTGGTTGCGTTCTGTAGGTAACATCAACAATGCTTTTGCACTCGGCTCTTTTGTTGATGAAATGGCAGATAAAGCTGGCATTAGCACACAACAAATGTGGCTAAACTTACTTGGCAAAGATCGCAAGTTTGACCCTCGCAAAGAAGGCTTTAAAGGCTACACCCACTACAACCAGATAAAAGATGATGAGGGAATTAAAGAGTACTTACTCGAAATTTCTCGTTTTAAAGGCGTATTAGAAGAAGTTGTGCAAAAAAGTGGTGCCGATAAAAAACTACCCAAAGGCCAAGGCTGGGGCATTAGCGTTGCGGGGAGTTTTAACTCTTACGCAGCGGCGGCCACCAAAGTCAGCGTGATTGACGGTAACGTTACCGTATTAGAAATGCATACTGCAATTGATTGTGGCCTAGTAATCACACCAGATCGCGTGCGCTCGCAAATGGAAGGCGCCATGATCATGGGCTTATCAATGACATTAGAAAGCGAGATCACAATCAAAGACGGAGCGATCGTGCAAAATAATTTCTATGACTACCCTGTATCACGTATGCCGCAAGTTCCTGATCTGCACGTGCATATCGTTAAATCCGATAAAGCGCCAGGTGGCGTGGGCGAACCTGGCTTGCCGCCTATTCTACCGAGCATCACAAATGCAATCTTTCATGCATCTGGCACTCGGGTGCGAGACTTACCTGTTAAGAAGACAATGAAGGTATAGCTTACAGGGAATTATTAACGCAATAAAAAAGTCGGTGATAATTGATCATAAATCAATTGATCACCGACTTTGATATTTAGCGGAAGCTAAAAGTCTTAGAGCGCGACTACTTTATTTGCGCATGGCCCTTTTTGACCTTCACCAACTTCATATTCAACTTCTTGGCCATCGTTTAAAGTCGCGTAACCGCCGCCACTTTGAATTTCAGAGTGGTGAACGAAAAGGTCTTTACCACCATCTTCTGGCGTAATAAAACCATAACCTTTTTCTGCATTAAACCACTTAACTGTTCCTTTACTCATTTTTTTTACTCAATTATTTGTTGGTGAAGATCATTTATATCACTTTCGAATTCACCGGTCCGAAAATAGTGCGATGACTTATAACACAAAGAACAAGCTTGGTGTGAAGTAATAGTCGTTTTAATAAAACCTTAATGCCTTAATGCCGTCAAAACAATTGATTTTCTTATTAAAAGTACTTACCTGTCATCAAAAGCCATCTCCGTTCAAGCAGCACTCCAGGTCTGTTTGCTGAGCTTGTATACAACATGCTCTGACAATGGGTGCCCTTTTGGCAAATTCGGATGTTCGAAATTTTGATCCGTATTATGAAGACCCAACCGTTCCATCACAGAACGAGAGCGAACATTTGTTACTGCTGTATAAGCAAACACTTCATCCAATTGCAGAGTACTAAACGCAAAAGACAGCGACTCTTTTGCGGCCTCAGTCGCGTAACCTTTACCCCAAAACTGTTTCCGAAGTCGCCAAGCGATCTCCACACAAGGTGTAAAAGGTAAATCATCGTCCGGATAATGAAGCCCTACAAAACCAATAAAATCACCTGTTGTAATTAACTCTATGGCCCAGATACCCCAACCTCGCTCGGCAATCAACTTTTGTGCAAGTCTTGCTAAATCATCACTTTGTTCAGGGCTCAATGTAGATGGAAAATATTCCATTACATCAGAGTCCGAGTTTAGCTCAGCAAACGGAGCGAAGTCCTCTTGTTTCCACTGGCGCAGCAATAATCGCTCTGTGTTTAATTCCATAGCGTCGTATCGACCATTAGTCATCAAGCATGACGGCCAGGTTCCCAGTCAGATTCACGTAAGGTGTTCTTGGCAAAGTTGAGTGGCGCATCTTCTAGTTTAGTGGCCACCGTGTCATTCCAACGGTTAAGTAATCCAAACACAGAAACAACGCCCATGATTTCCATAATTTGTTGGTCGGAGAAATACTTCCCTAACTCTATAAAGTGTTCGTCAGTAGCGGCATTAGGGTTACCACCGGCAGCAAGTGCAAGCCTTAAAGCGGCACGCTCGGCATCACTGAATAGGTCACTGGTTTCATACTCCCAGACCTTAGATATCTTATCTGCATCGGCACCCACCATTTTAACCGCACCATGAGCCGTATGCGCTTGGCAATAGCGACATCCGGCAGCCCCACTCACCACCGTTGCAATCATACGTTTAAGTACATTATCAAGCTCTTCAGCGCTGTAAACCACATCAACCACCCCTTTTACGGCGTGTAAAAATGCTGGCCAGCGCGCCATCGCCAAAACATCGTTGGGCGTAAAGCCCATTAAGTCTTCAGCAAAACTCATTGCCTTTCTTAAGTCCGGCGATAGTTCTTCAACGGTAAGTGGTTTAATGCGGCTCATTGTGTGAATACTTTTGTATCATTAGCGATCAAACTCTCTTTTCTTGGCTTGCTTGATTAGATCATTCATAAGGTTACCTCTAATAATTATTCAACATCAAAACTAGTATTCGCATATCTTAAGGAGATGGGAAAGGAGTCTTAAATGTAAACGCATGCTCCGTTGCACCTTTGGCAGCCAACAACTCTAGTTTTTGTTTCGCTTCTTCTAACGTAGGTATGTGCCCTTTTTTAACCCACCAAAGCACAAGGTGAAAATCAATTTTTTCAAACCATTCAGCTCTTCGACGCATGATCGCTCTATGATCTTTATTTCTGTATACAAACGCGCTGAGTGATTCAATGCTTTCCCAAACTGACATATTTGTGATCATATTAACGTCATCAAACATATCGATGTCTAAGGCATTATTCCCATCGCCAACTAAGCGCCAAACAAAACCATCTTGTTCTTCCGCAATCGCATTCACCCTATCCAGATTATCGATAAAGTCCGCGTTATCGGGGTGTTCTTGAGGCAAATGAAAGCGAGCGATGTTTAATTGCACTAATTGGTAATTCATTGACGCCCTTTAAGTTATGAAGAT
>CAZOBR010000082.1:0-10631 GCA_964578035.1 uncultured Gammaproteobacteria bacterium | reverse complement strand
TAAAACAGGCTCAGGCTTGTCAAAGAAGGTGGGAGGTATTCATCACAGCAGAGCAATTGATTTTTTGTTGTATTTTTTGACCCAGTAATCGCTCTGAGGGAGTCGGCAGCTATTAGTTCTGCAAATAGAGCCGTTGAACAAGGTGCTGTTAGGTCATCCGGAGTTGGCAGGTCAGAGATTAGAGCATAACAATTCTAGTCGAAGAGACTCTTTTGCTTCAGGAACAAATTTTTTACATTAATTTTTAAAAAAAGCTTACTAAAATGTCTTATATCTCTCTCAAGTTTAAGAAAAAAGGTCTTTTAATATTATTGTTTTGTTTATCGAGTGTATCTTACTCAGGAGAGCAGCCCCTTCATGTCGATAGAATGATTGATCATACAGACACTGTTGCGATTGGAAAAATTGTAAAAGCAGAGCTTGTTGAAGATGAAAATTCATTTACATCGACCAATTTGTTTATAAAACCTAGGAAAATATTAAGAAAATCGAATGCCTGTCGCTTTGCTGATTTTGATACTATTCAGTTTCGTTTAGAGAATAGCAAGAACAATTACCCAGTCGGGTCAGATGTGATTATTTTTTTTAATAAAGTAGGGTCGTCGATGAAATTGGTAGACCAAGATTCAATTTTCTTATTAGATCACAAAGGAGAAGTTGATGAGGAAGGAAATTTGTTATCTTACAGTAGTCTTTATGAAGTGGTTGATTTTGGGGAGTCCTTTTTGTCTAATGCTGCTTCTGAATTTCTTGTAGATAAAATAAGAACAATAGATCGTTCAAATTACCTATATAACAATGTTGTAGTGACTGAAAATATCGTAAAACTAGATAAGCTAGTTGATTATTTGGTTAACACGGGTGGTTTCAAATCTGAGATAAGGGTCAAGAGCCAGAGATGAAATTGGTGTCACACCATAATCCCCCCGAAAAATAACAGGAGTTTTAAGTAGAAAATTCTCACAAATCAAAAGGGTCAAAATCAAAAGGGTCAGAGTAATTGATTTTATGTTTTTAATGAGTTGTTACAGATTCATACTTAAATTAGCGTGCACGCTGTAAACGGTTCTCGTTAAAATCATCATCACTTAGGCCTACGTCAAACGTTAGGTTTTTAATCTCAATATCGGTGCTTTTGCCATTTTTGTGATTCACCATAAACTGCTTGTTTGAGCGCCAATACTTGTCTTTGTAAAGTGTGTGATCTTTGGTGGTTAAGGTTTTTAACAAGGTATCTCTGCGGTCGTAAAAATCAATCTTAAAAACACGATAATGCGCTTTATCAACCCATGCGACTGTTCGTTTGTAACCAGAGTACTTATCCGTTGGCACCATCTCTACTACGTACATATCTTGGCCTTCGTAGGTTTCGTCACGCAGATAGTTGAAGGTAAATTTTTCAATTTCAAAGGACGATAGATCTTCAAACGCAAACTCGCTACCAAGGAAAGGGCCAGATTTGTTGCGCGACGCAATGCGTTTCACACGCTTTACCGCCGGTAAATATATCCATTGATCGTCAGCGTCTACCGTATGAGAGTGCGATAAAAAAGCCGTGCCTTTAACATCTTTAGGGGTGTCGAAGATCGTTAAGCCTTTATCGCCGTCGCCGTCGACCTCTAAGGATTTGCTGCGCATTTGGCGCACAATCTCTTGGCCTGATTTTGTGCGTAACGTCATAACCAAGCTTGATTCTGAATTCCCCCAGCCTAAGTCACGCTCTTTAATTGACTTTGCAATCGCAAGGCCTTTTTCTTGGCTCGTTTCGGCTAGAGAAACGGTAGCATTTAGCATTAAGCTCGCTGTTAAAAGCGTAGTAGAGATTGTGACCGACAATGATTTCATGGCTGACCTGAGTGTGTTGATAATATGAATAAGAGTATAAAGCAAAAAGCTAAACGTTTTGTGTTGAACCCTTAGCTGTATTCGTAGTACTAAAAAGGCGTGCACGCACGGTTGAGCGATATTGCTTTGGGGTAATTGACGACAATTTTTTAAACAATTTAGTGAAATAACTCACATCTAAATAACCAACGCGGTAAGCAATTTCACTAATGCTTAAGTTACTGCTTTTGAGAAGTTCTTTGGCTTCGCGTAGCCGTTCATTTTGTAAGTATTGCGTTGGTGTCATATTGGTTGCTAAACGAAAGCGTCGAGTAAAATTTCGTTGGCTCATGCCAAATAATTCAGCCAGATTTTGCATTGATACAGCGGCTTTGTTTAAATGGTTTTGCATCCAAATTTGTGCTTGTAAAATGATTTCATCAGGATGGTTGGTGTTTTCTTCTTGATTGAAGCTCAAACGATCAAATGGTTGTCGCGCTTCGTGCGAAAAATGCCGAGACAAATGTTCTGATATTTCTTTATTAAAAAAACGTTGTACATGATGCAATGTTAAGTCTGTCAACGCATTTACGCTGGCAGCACAAAAGAGCCGTCCCGCGCTAGTAATGAAATGCTGTCGCTTTAACTCTACATTTGGGTAGTCTTTGGCAAATTGTTCAAAATAATGCCAGTGTGTTGTCGCTGGTGTATTTTCTAACAAGCCCGATTCTGCAATAAAGCAAACACCTGTGCCAGTTGAGTTGATGATAGCGCCATGTTCATATTGCCATCTCACCCAGTCAACGAGTGCTTTGTTCTTGCGAATAATTGGCCGTGGGTTTCGCCATAAAGCGGGTAGGTAGATCATATCGAACACCTCTTCACTGATTTGCGCGTCTGGCATCAGTGATAAGCCTGAAGGTAATTCGAGCCGTTCATTTGTAACAGCAACTTTCACAAGCTCAATTTTTTCGTTCTTCGCTTGCGCAGCTGCATCAGCAGCAAACTGTGTTCTGGCGGTTTGTTTGGCTGCGTAAAACAGCTCATACGCATTGGTTAAGCTGGTTGCCAGCATGCCTTGAGTAATAACAAACGCGATTTTCATGTGCAGTGATACCTTTTATTGGAAACCATCGTTTTGTAAGCCATAAATCTAATACTATTTCATATTGTGGCCATAAAAAACAAAGAAATGGCTTTTTTGCCATAAAATATTGTTTATTCTAGCATTATAATGCCATATTAGCGTATTTTAAATTTATGGAGAAATCATGACACGATTACCTGTTATTGTTGGTTTTGGCGGTTATAACGCCGCTGGCCGCAGTTCTTTTCATCATGCTTACCGTCGTACAGTTTTAGACAGTTTGGATCAACAAAAGCGAACGGGCACTTTAGTTGACTTAGCGGTAATGATGTCATTAGTTGAATACCAAGACGGTGTTTATGTGGATCAAGAAGGCACGCAATTAAACGCTGAGCAAGTTGCAGAGAAATACCGGCAGAACATAGAAGAAAATACGTTAATACGCAAAATCACGGATGAGTATTTTGATGTTCATAATGTGCCGACCAATAAAAACATGTCGATGCAAACGCAAGAGTTGAGCCGATTTACGGTTAAGCGTCGAGATTTACCGAATCCAATTCCGGATAACTGGCAGGTCAATACCATTGACGATAAGAATGTCGAAGTTGAAATACAAGGCGAGTTATCTGTCAAAATGCAAAACTATCGTGAGTTTGAAGTGCATTCAGCAGGCATTCTGCCTACCGGTTTTAAACCGAGTGAAAAGTATAATTCGCGCTTTCATCCCAAAGGCTTGCAAATGACCATATTGGGCGCATCTGATGCGATCAACTCGATCGGCATAGAGTGGGGCGACATCATGGCGCATCTGGATCCAGACGATGTCGCTGTTTACGCATCAAGTGGCTTAGGCCAAACCGATGAGTTTGGCGTAGGTGGCTATATGCAAGCACGTTTGCAGTCTGGCCGACCCAGCTCAAAACAAATGGCACTTGGGCTTAACTCAATGCCAGCTGACTTTGTAAACGCCTATGTTTGCGGCAGTGTTGGCACCACAGGCGCGATGACCGGAGCATGTGCCTCATTTTTATATAACCTACGTCTTGCTGTAGATGATATTGCTGCAGGCAGGCACAGAATGGTTATTTGTGGCTGTTCTGAGGCACCCGTCACTGTTGAAGATATTGAAGGTTTTAGCACGATGGGGGCAATCGCGACTGCTGAGCGTATTGCAAAATTAGACAATACTGAGGAACCAGACCTTCGCCGCGCCTCACGTCCATTTGGTGAAAATTGTGGTTTTACAATGGCCGAATCTGTACAGTACTTTGTATTGATGGACGACGCGCTTGCCATAGAGCTCGGCGCCGAAATTTATGGCGCGGTTCCGAATGTCTTTGTAAACGCCGATGGCTATAAGAAATCAATCTCATCACCCGGCGCGGGTAACTATGTTACGGTCGCTAAAGCGGTAGCCTCAGCCTGCGCAATTGTGGGTGATGAGGTGGTACGTACACAAAGCTATATTCAATCGCATGGCTCAAGTACCCCGCAAAATCGCGTTACCGAGTCAATGATCTTTGATAAGGTTGCCAAGAGTTTTAATATAACTGACTGGCCTATAACAGCGGTTAAAGCCTTTGTTGGTCACCCACTAGGCCCTGCCAGTGGAGACCAACTTGCTAACAGCCTTGGTGTGTTCGCTGACGGTATTATCCCTGGTATTAAAACCATCGATAAAGTCGCAGACGATGTGCTCGACGAGCATTTAGATATTGTTATCAAAGATAAAAAAGCGCAGATGAATGTGGCATTTTTAAACTCCAAAGGCTTTGGTGGCAATAACGCAACGGCTACTGTGTTGTCACCAACCATTGTGGAATCAATGCTTGAGAAGCGTTATGGCGCCGACTCAATGGAATTGTATAAGACTAAGCGAGAAGTAACTCGAGCCGCGTCAACGGCCTATGATGTGTCTGCCAGCCAAGGCGATTTAAAAATAATCTACAATTTTGGCGAAAACATGATTGACGATTCGGATATTAATATCGATCAATCTAAGTTATCCATGCCGCAGTTTGATAAAGCCGTAAATTTGGATTTTGATAATCCTTATGCGGATATGAGTTGATTTGTTATAACTGGCTGCTTAGTTAGTTCTAGATGACCGTTTATTGATACATAATCAGTCATCCAGAGTCGCAGTCGAAGGGTCTATATCGCTAATCAATCTTCAACCCGCGCTGCTGTTCTTTCATAGACTGCTTCGCCAAACGGTGCTTTTCAGCGGCTGCACGGCTTTCACTGCCTATATGCGCCTCACCACGTTGTTTCGCTAACTGCATTTGTTTTTCACGCTCGCTAAAACGTTGTTTTTGTTCGTCGCTCAAATCTGCGTAACAGCGGTGACAACTAACACCAGGAATGTAAAACTCATATAGTTTCTCTTGTTCCGTAATAGGGTGGCGGCAGGCATGACATTGATCGTATTGGCCTTTTTCTAAGTCGTGATTAACGGCAACTCTGTCATCAAACACAAAGCATTCACCTTTCCATAGTGAATTGTCTTGTTCAACTTTTTCGAGGTACTTCAGAATGCCACCTTTTAAATGGTAGACCTCTTCAAAGCCTTGTTCTTTCATATATGCTGAGGCTTTTTCACAACGAATGCCACCCGTGCAGAACATCGCGACTTTTTTGTGCTTTTCAGGGTCTAAATTTTGTTTTACGTACTTAGGAAATTCTCTAAACGTTTCAGTGTTTGGGTTTATGGCGTTTTGAAAGGTACCAATATCCACTTCATAATCGTTACGCGTGTCGATCAAAATGGTTTCCGGGTCACTGATTAAGTCATTCCAGTCTTGCGCATCGACATAAGTGCCAACCACTTTATTCGGGTCGATATCCGTCACGCCCATTGTGACGATTTCTTTCTTAAGTTTTACCTTAGTGCGATGAAAGGGCTGATCGTCAACATAGGAATACTTGCAATCGAGTTCAGAAAATCGACCGTCAAAACGCTTGTCGTTTTGCAGCCAGCCTAAGAATTGTTTAATGTCGGCGTCTGCACCCGCAATCGTGCCATTGATGCCTTCTTGGGCAATCAGTAGCGTGCCTCGAATATTTAATGTCGTTAGTCGCTCGCTAATCGGCGCGCGGAATGTTTCAAAGTTATCGAAACGAACAAATTTATAAAGCGCACAAACGGTTATGGGCGCATGATTTGAGTCATTCATGGCGAAAAATAGGCTAACCAGAACGTAAAACTGGCGCGGTTAATTCATTTGCGGCAATTTTACCGCATTGGCTTGGTTATTTCATACTCAAGTTTGTTATAGAGTTTGATAGTTAAATGTCTGACCAGCCGCGCTGCCAGCTGCCGCTAGTGATTAGCCATGTATCATCGTGTAGAGTTAAAACTAATGAAAAGCTATGCGTATCAGCTTTGAGCCGATTTGAATCCAGTGACAAATCAACACCACGAGCCGCCATGGCTGCAGACACTTCAACACTGGCAATATTGGGTGTATTTTCGGAGTCTATATCGACTGAACGAATGCGGGTGAACACCGAAATATTCTGGTTACGCAGCAAGTGTATTTGCATTAAACGCTTGATGTCGCGCTTGGTCTGGCCACGATGATCAATATAGTCGTCACTAATATGCTCCATTATACGACTTAATGAACGTTCCTCTGCGGCTGTTTCAATAGCAGAAAGCACCGCGCGCACTTGTTCTTCTGGTGAGATAGTGTCTGAACTATTGCAACTGGTCAGCAATAAACTGTAAATAAGCAGCAAAATTGAAAACGTCTTTTTCATAGGCAAAGTATACTTGGTCGATGAATTATTTAAGTCATTTATTTTTTTCAAAACGCACACCGTTGTCTTTTTCAGGCAACTTGATGGGTGATTTTAAACCTGATCAAGCATTGCGCGAGCGCTTACCACGTGAAATTTTACTCGGCATTGAAAACCATCGTTTTGTTGATAGAACAACAGATCGTTTTGAACAGGTTAAAAGCTTAAAACCATTATTTTCCAAAGAACGTCGTCGTTACGCTGGTGTGATTACCGATATTGTCTTTGATTATTTTTTAATCAAGCATTGGTCGCAATTTGCGCACGTAGACTACAATCAGTTCATCGAACAATGTTATGACGGCTTAGATGAAACGCAAGAGTGGATGCCAGCCCGTATGCTGTTCATTACGCAAAAAATGATTGAATACGACTGGCTGCGTGTTTATGGCACGTTAGATGGAATCGCCCGTACGATAGATCAAGTCAGTAAGCGAATACGGTTTGAAAATAAAATGGCTGGCGCAATAGAAGAAGTGGAAGATAATTATCAAGCAATTGAAGAGGTTTTTTTAGCGCTTTTCACGCATTTGCAAGAGCAAGTTAAACAGCAGGGTATAGAAGCAAATTGATTTAGACTCAAGATGCGCGAAGCATGTGAATTTATTAGAAAAAATCGTATTTTTAGCATGATTTGCAACTGCGTTGAGAAGGCTTAAAAAAGCATAAAAAAGCATCATATTTCTTTGACACAGCTGGCTGCACTCTATATGATTCGCCCAAATTTAAAACAAGCCTCACTCTAGTCCTTGACGGCTTTGTTTTGGTCTGTAAATCTAGGTTTTAATTGTTGGTTTTACCTACTGCTTATTACCTATTTACAGAATGAATTGAATAAACAATAACGTTATGCGTAATATTTTAAACGCATAACGTCTTAAGACTCTGATTAAGAGATCAACAGATAAGAGCAGATAAGATAAATAGGTGAATCATGGCTGTACAAAAAAGTAAAAAATCAAACTCACGACGCGGCATGCGTCGCTCACACGATGCATTAGCGGCACCAACGTTATCTGAAGACTCAGAAACTGGTGAACTACATCGTCGTCATCAAGTAACGGCGACTGGCTACTATCGCGGCAAAAAAGTTGTTAACGTTAAAACAGCTAACTAACTGTTTTTAGACGTTTATCCGAAAGGCTCCTTAATTGGGGCCTTTTTGCTTTTTAAGGTATAAATTACCTGTCACACAGGTCAGTTATACTGTTGTACAAGTTTCAACTTCCGCCATACGTATTTATATACAAAACATGCCAAGTTCATCAAACCCAGTAACTATTGCAATTGACGCCATGGGTGGCGATCACGGGCCGGATGTAACCGTTGCTGCTGCAATTGACTTTTTGCGCCAAGATAAGTCGAAGCACTACAAAATTATTTTAGTTGGACTTGAACAACCGATTAAGCAAGCAATTGACAAGAGTCATGGTCAAGATCTTGTTAATAAAGGTGTTTTACAAATAAACATCGCGTCTGAAGTTGTTGCAATGGATGAGCCACCTGCGCAGGCCTTAAAAAAGAAAAAAGACTCGTCGATGCGCATCGCTATTAATTTAGTAAAAGAGGGCGGTGCTAATGCGGCTGTCAGCGCTGGTAATACTGGCGCGCTAATGGCAACGGCACGTTTTGTGCTCAAAACGATTCCGGGAATTTCTCGCCCAGCAATTATCTCTACAATGCCTGTTCAGCGGCCTGATAGAACCACCCACATGTTAGACTTAGGTGCGAATGTCGATTCGACGCCAGAGATGTTGATGCAATTCGCTATTATGGGGTCTGTGTTAACGGAGTATGTCGACAACAAAGCCTCACCTACGGTTGCGTTGCTGAATGTAGGCGCTGAAGACATTAAAGGCAGCGAAAAAGTTAAACAAGCTTCGAGCTTACTCGGTGAAACCAACCTTAATTACGTGGGTTATGTCGAAGCCGATGAAATTTACAATGGCCGAGTGGATGTAATCGTTTGCGATGGCTTTGAAGGGAATGTGGCGCTTAAAGCAAGCGAAGGCACCGCTTCAATGGTATTGTCCGTATTAAAAGAAGAATTTCAGCGTAATATTATTACTAAATTGATCGCGTTGATTGCAATGCCAGTATTAAAAGGTATGCAAAAGCGTTTAGATCCACGCCGTCATAATGGCGCTACTTTGCTTGGTTTAAATGGTATTGTGGTTAAAAGCCATGGCGGTACTGATGTACTGGGCTTTCTTCATGCGATTGAAGAAGCAGCGACACAGGCCGATTTAGCCGTAACTGACCATATTAGAGAAGAAGTTTCAAAAATATTTAATAATCAATAGTTTAAAACATATTTATAAAGTAACTTAACATGAAAACTGCTTTTATTTTTCCAGGTCAAGGCTCGCAAGCAATCGGCATGATGAGCGACTTAGCAGACGCGCATAGCGTTGTTAAAGACGCATTCAGCGAGGCCTCAGACGCATTAGGCTTAGATATGTGGGACATGTGTCAAAATGGCCCAATCGAAGATTTATCTCAAACTGAAAATACGCAGCCTGCGTTGTTAACCTGCGGTATTGCAGCATGGCGTGTTTGGCAAGAATTAGGTGGCGCTAAGCCAGACATAATGGCTGGGCACAGCTTAGGCGAATACACCGCATTGGTGGCTGCAGGTGCTATTTCTTTTACTGAGGGTGTTGCACTCGTGCGAGACCGAGGTCGGTATATGCAAGAGGCAGTTCCAGCTGGTCAAGGCGGCATGGCGGCAATTATCGGTTTAGACGATGATCAGGTACGTGAAGTGTGCGCATCAGCCGCTGAGGGCGATGTACTGCAAGCGGTTAATTTTAATGCACCTGGCCAAGTGGTTATTGCGGGCTCAGCTGCGGCAATTGAACGTGCGACAGACCAAATGAAAGAGGCAGGCGCTAAACGTGCATTGCCTTTGCCTGTGTCGATTCCAGCTCACAGCAGTTTAATGACGCCTGCTGCTGAACGTTTAGCTGAACGCATTGCCAGCATTGAAGTTAATATGCCAAGCGTGCCTGTATTGCATAATTGCAATGTGCAAATCGCGCAAACTGCCGATGAAATATCGGCTAATTTAGTGAGCCAGTTAGACTCACCTGTTCGTTGGGTTGAATCGGTTAACACTATGCATTCGCAGGGCATAGAGCGTTTTATTGAAAGCGGCCCTGGCCGTGTACTCGGTGGTATGGTAAAGCGCATCGTCAAAGGCGTAGAGGTTGCCTGTATTGAAAAGCCAAGTGCATTCTCTGACCTCATATAAGGATTCGTTTTACCGAATATTTACATACAATCTCGACATATATAAAAGGTAACTCATGTTTGATCTCACTAATAAAGTTTGTTTAGTTACAGGGGCAACTCGCGGTATTGGCCAAGCCATTGCAAAACAACTTGGTGCGCAAGGCGCAACGGTTGTGGGCACAGCGACTTCGCAAAATGGCGCTGATAGCATATCAGCTGATCTGGCTGCTGCGGGTATCACTGGGGCAGGGCGAGTATTAAATGTAACAGATGGTGACTCTGTCGATGCCTTGATTAAAGAGATTACTGAGCAATATGGTGCGATTGGTGTGTTAGTCAATAACGCTGGCATCACCCGCGATAATTTAATGATGCGAATGAAAGAAGATGAGTGGGACGACATTATGTCGACTAACTTAAAGTCCGTTTATCGCTTATCAAAAGGTGTATTGCGCGGCATGATGAAAGCTCGAACTGGGCGCATTATTAATATCACCTCGGTCGTTGGTGTTTCAGGCAATGCAGGGCAAGCAAACTACGCAGCAGCCAAGGCCGGTGTCATAGGTTTTACTAAATCACTGGCACAAGAAATTGCGTCTCGTGGTGTTACAGTTAATGCAATTGCGCCAGGTTTTATCAACACCGATATGACTAAAGCACTAGCTGAAGATCAAATTGCGAA
>CAZOBR010000081.1:0-10762 GCA_964578035.1 uncultured Gammaproteobacteria bacterium | reverse complement strand
TTACCGGTTATGAACCTAGAAGCCGCTCGTCTGGCGGTTAAATTTGGCTTAGCCGTTGGCGCGCATATCAATAAGCGCAATGTGTTTGCCCGCAAGAACTATTTCTACCCAGACCTACCAAAAGGCTATCAAATTTCGCAAATGGAATTACCGATTGTGGGCTACGGTGAGATGGAAATCGACACGCCAGACGGTGTTAAAAAAATCGGCATTACGCGCGCGCACTTAGAAGAAGACGCAGGCAAATCCTTGCACGAAGACTTTCAAGGTCAAACCGGTATTGATTTAAATCGAGCTGGTACACCATTATTAGAAATTGTGTCCGAGCCTGATATGCGCTCGCCAGCCGAAGCGGTCAGCTATCTAAGAAAGCTACACAGCTTAGTGCGCTATATTGAAATTTGCGATGGCAACATGCAAGAAGGCTCATTTCGCTGTGATGCCAACGTGTCTGTTCGACCACGCGGCCAACAAGAGTACGGCACTCGTACTGAGTTGAAGAATATTAACTCGTTCCGTTTTGTTGAACGCGCAATGGAATACGAAATTGGGCGTCAAATCGATATTCTCGAAGACGGCGGCACGATCACACAGGAAACTCGACTCTACGATTCAGACAAACACGAAACACGTTCAATGCGTTCAAAAGAAGAAGCGCACGATTACCGTTATTTTCCTGACCCAGATTTACCACCCATGGTCTTAGAAGACAGCTTTATTGAAGAAGTTCGCGCCACACTGCCTGAGTTACCGACGGCCAAAAAAGCACGTTTTGAAACCGAGCTAGGTTTATCGAGCGATGACGCCAACATTTTAACGTCGACTCGTGAGATTGCCGATTTCTTTGAAAGCACCTTAGGCGCTACGCAAGCCGAAAGTAAAATTGTCGCAAACTGGATGAGCGGTGAATTATTCGCCAATCTGAATAAGTCTGAGCTTGAAATTCAAGACTCGCCAATTAGCCCTGCGCAATTTGCGCAACTATTAGATCGTATTACCGACAACACACTTTCTGGCAAAACAGCCAAACAAGTCTTTGCTGGCTTGTGGGAACAAGAAGGCGAAGTGGATGCCATCATAGAAGCCAAAGGCTTAAAACAAATTACCGATACTGGCGCTATTGAAGCCATTGTTGACGAAGTGATTGCTAGCTGCCCTGAGCAAGTCCAACAGTTTAAAGATGGCAATGACAAAGTGATTGGCTTTTTAGTCGGTCAAGTTATGCAAAAATCTAAAGGCAAGGCCAACCCACAGATGGCCAATAAAATGCTCAGCGATAAAATGAACGGTTAATTAGAATGAGCGATATCAGTTTTAGTCAATTAGTAAATGGCCTAGAAAAACACACAGATGACCAATGGAATGGTCATATTTATCAAAACTGGATGCAAGGTCGCACAACCTACGGCGGCTTATCAGCCGCTTTATGCTTGGCCGCAGTGCAAAAAGAGTTTAGCAACTTGCCACCACTGCGCTCTGCGCAAGTTAACTTTATTGGCCCAGTTGGGGGCGATATATCGATTGACGTAGCGGTTATGCGCCGTGGCAAATCGGTGGCGTATATTAGTGCATCGATGACAGGCGAAAAAGGCTTAGCCACGCACGCCGTATTCTGCTTCGGCATTGCCCGTGATTCGCGCTTAAATCAAGTATTCGACACGCCTATCAATGACCTGAACGATATACCCGCGCCGGAACAAAGCATGAATTTCTTCGAGCACGGATCAGGCCCAGTATTTGCCAAAAACTTTGACTGTCTGCTTGCTAAGGGCGGCTTTCCTCTTTCTGGCTCGGATGAGTTCGAACATTACATTTGGGTGCGTCACAAAGACAAGCAAGCAAATGATCTAGCGGCATTGATTGGCCTTGCTGATATGCTGCCACCAGCGGTATTCCCGATGTTTAAAGAGTTCGCACCGATCAGTTCTATGACATGGATGATGAATTTTGTGCACAATGATCTGCCAACTTCAGACAACAATTGGTGGTTGATGCGCACCGCAGGTGAATACGCAATTGATGGTTACTCGAGCCAAAATATGCAAGTCTGGAATCAAGCGGGCGACCTTGTTATTACAGGCCGCCAGAATGTGGCAGTGTTTTATTAGCGCTAAGGGCTTTTATATTACAGCTAAGGGCTTATTTGAGCTAAGGGCTTTTATATTACAGCTAAGGGCTTATTTGAGCTAAGGGCTTTTATTACAGCTAAGGGCTTATTTGAGCTAAGGGCTTCTTACTAACGATACAAGATCAACACTTAGATCAGCAACATAAACCCAAGCATAACAATCAATAGCATTACGCCTTGTTTAAAACGCTCTTCAGGCAACCGTCTGCGAACCTTGCCTCCCAACCACACCCCGAGGCTAACAGGGATAATGCCAAGCGAATAGCTCGCTAATGATGTGACGTCTAAGTTGTTGCTTAACAATAACGATGTCAACACAACCAAACTACCCATCGTGAAGGATATATTGACTGTTTGCACCAGCATGTCTTTGTTAATACCCAGCGATAACAAATATGGCATTACAGGAAATATTTGCGAACCGGTTGCGCCATTGACACAACCCGTTAAAAAGCCAACAAGCGGATTCAGTTTGGGGATGTGTTTTTGATCAATGCGAAATTGTCGATTCGCCCAACCCCAACAACCGTATACAATTAACACCACCGCCAACACAGTCACCGACACAGCATTATCGGGTTGGTGTAATAGCTGCAAACCAATAACCAACCCTGGCAAGGTCATTAACAGCATTGTCGAAAACAGTTTCAAACTGACTTTGAAACTACCCGTCTCGATCATCACAATCACATTCGAAATTAAAGACGGTAATACGACGATTGAAATGGCTGTTTTTAATTCAATCACATTGGCTAATATCGCCAAACAGATCGTTGAAAACCCCAGCCCTAATGACCCTTTGATAAAGGCCGACAACACCAAGGCAAACAACACAAAAAGGAAAAGTGGTTCAATCATTTGCCTGGTAAGTTCTGCGTAAGTGAATAAGGCAGTTTACTTACTTTTTAAACGCAGCGGCTAATTTTTCGGCCATAGAATTGTTTTTTTGTGGCGCCGCTTGCGCTCTATTTGACGCTGACCTGCGAGAACGATTTGCTTTACTCGCGACCTGCGGCTTTGAACGTCGTTGATGGCCGCCATTTTCTTGACGCACTTTTTTTGTTTCCTGCAGTTTCATGCTTAGCGCAATACGTTTACGTTGCGCATCAACTTCCAACACTTTAACTTTGACTATTTGCCCAGCCTTAACCACTTTATGTGGGTCATCGACAAACTTATCGGCCAAACATGAAATATGCACCAAGCCATCTTGATGCACACCCACATCAACAAAGGCGCCAAAGTTTGTAACATTAGTCACTGTACCTTCAAGAATCATATCTTCTCGCAGGTCTTTTATTTCTTCCACACCCTCTTTTAAGCTGGCAGTTTTAAACTCAGGCCTAGGGTCTCTTCCTGGTTTATCGAGTTCAGCAATAATGTCGCTGACAGTGGGTACGCCAAATTTTTCAGTGGTGTAATCTTCAGGTTTTAACGACTTTAAAAATTTGCTATCGCCAATAATCGTGTTGATCTCTCGATTGTGCTTTTGAGCAATGGCTTTTACAACAGAGTACGCTTCTGGGTGCACACCTGATGCATCAAGGCTATTGTACGCTGGATCGTTTTTGTCAGAAAGAATTCGTAAAAAACCAGCTGCTTGCTCAAACGTTTTATCGCCTAAGCGAGCAACCTTTTTTAATGCTTCACGATTTTTAAAACTACCGTGAATATTACGATGCGCCACAATATTGCTGGCAGTAATCTCGTTAAGGCCAGACACCCGCTTCAACAATGGCATTGATGCCATATTTAAATCCACCCCCACATCATTTACACAATCTTCAATAACCGCATCTAAAGAACGGCTAAGCTGGTATTGATTTACATCGTGTTGATACTGACCCACACCGATTGATTTAGGCTCAATTTTCACTAACTCAGCCAACGGGTCTTGCAAACGGCGTGCAATCGAAACGGCACCACGAATCGTCACATCCAAATCTGGGAATTCTCGCGCAGCAAATTCAGACGCTGAATAAACAGACGCACCTGCTTCGTTAACCACGACTTTGGTAACACCCAACTCTGGGTGGCGTTTAATCAAATCACCGACCAACTTATCTGTTTCACGCGACGCTGTACCATTACCAATTGCAATTAATTTAAGCTGATGCTGTTTAACCAGTGCAGCGAGCTGTGCGATAGAAGCATCCCACTGATTTTTCGGCGCGTGAGGATAGATGGTGCCCTGATCGAGGTATTGACCAGTCGCATCAACCACGGCAATTTTGACGCCAGTTCGTAAACCTGGATCTAAGCCTAGCGTGGCTTTTGCTCCAGCTGGTGCAGCGAGAAGTAAGTCTTTTAAATTCATTGAAAAAACACGAATCGCTTCGGTTTCTGCGCGCTCCCGTAAGCTAAACATTAAATCCGAACTCACATGCATTAGAACCTTAATTTTCCATGTCCAGGTAACCACTTGAGCTAGCCAATCATCAGCTGCACGATTTTGATGTTTTATTCCCCAATGGTTCGCAATCATTGCTTCACACGGGTGAGCGAACACACCTTGCCAGCCGCCTTCGGGTGTTTCAATATCTAAGGTCGAGAGTAGAATACCTTCGTTACGACCACGAAAAATTGCTAATGCGCGATGTGGCGGGATCTTTTTATAGGGCTCTTGATAATCGAAGTAATCTCGAAACTTAACACCTTCTTGCTCTTTATCTTTGGCAACACTCACTTTGACGACAGCTTTGTCTTCTAAATAACTGCGCACATTTGCGAGTAGCGCCGCATCTTCCGCAAAACGCTCCATCAAAATGGCGCGCGCGCCTTCTAACGCCGCTTTTGTATCAACAATGGGCGCATTTGTAGAGTCGTTTAAGTACTTTGCCGCTTCGTTTTCTGGGTCTAGAGTTGGGTCAGCCTGTAGGTCATTAGCCAATGGTTCAAGGCCTGCTTCGATAGCAATTTGACCTTTTGTACGGCGTTTGGGTTTATACGGTAAATATAAATCTTCAAGCGTGTTCTTCGTTTCGGCCGCGCTAATCAACAGGCTTAGATCAGGCGTCATTTTACCCTGCTCTTCGATACTGCTAACAATCGCCGCACGGCGCTCTTCAAGCTCGCGCAAATATTTTAAGCGTTCGTCTAATGTTCGCAGCTGTGTATCATCCAATGCACCAGTTGCTTCTTTGCGGTAACGAGAAATAAAAGGCACAGTCGCACCTTCATTTAATAATTTTATTGCCGCGCTTACTTGGCTAACATTAACGCCTAATTCTTTGGCAATACGGTTTTCAATAGACTGCATTTAAGTACTTCATCAAACAAAAATAAGGCGGTGATTATCGGTTGCCTTATGGGTTGATTTCAACTTATTTCTTCCGTTGCGAAAGTCGTGAAGTAGTTATGCTCAAGGCCGCCAATCTGCGCCTATCAACTCCTGTTAGCTGAGATCCACTGGGGTCATCCACCCAAATTTATCCTCTTTAGTCCCGTACTGAATGCCTGTTAATTCCGAGTACAGATGTTTAGACACAGGCCCAGTTAAATTATCATTAATCACGTATTCACGATCGCGCAATGTTAGCTTGCCAACCGGTGAAATTGCCGCAGCCGTGCCACAGCCAAACACTTCGGTTACTTTGCCCGATTCAATATCCGCCAAAATAGTATGAATATCCAAGCGTTCTTCGCTCATTTCATAACCCAGGCTTGGCGCAAGCGTGAGTACCGAATCACGCGTAATACCCGGCAAGATACTGCCGCTTAATTCAGGGGTGACTATTTTTTCGCCTTCGTAAACAAAACAAATATTCATTGCACCCACTTCTTCAACGTAGCGCCCATGAATAGCATCTAACCACAATACTTGGGTAAAGCCTTTTCTGGCTACTTCCTCACTAACGCTCAAACTAGCCGCGTAATTACCACCTGTTTTAGCATCACCAACGCCACCAACCACAGCTCGGCGTTGGGTTTCAGAAATATAAACAGATATCGGGTTAAACCCATCTTTATAGTAAGGCCCAACTGGGCCAGAAATAATAAAGTGAATGTACTCAACCGAAGCGGCAAGGCCTAGCTTAGGCGTAGTGGCAATCATTGCAGGTCGAAGATACAAGGAAGAGCCCGCCTGACTAGGCACCCACTGATGATCTAGCTTAACAAGTGCCAACAACGCATCAAGATGAAACGCCTCATCAACGGTAGGCATTACCATGCGAGTCGCCGAACGATTAAATCGCTTACAGTTCTGATCCGGTCTGAATAAATTAACTTCGCCAGACTCTGAACGATACGCTTTTAGCCCTTCAAATATTTCTTGCCCATAATGAAAGACCGCCGCTGCAGGACTCAGAGAAATATTTTGATACTCTTTTATGCATGCATTATTCCATTGCGTTGATGGTGCATAAGATTGTATAAACATATGATCAGAGAATATTTCTCCGAAATTTAAGGTTTCAGGTAGTGCACTTAATCTACTCGAGGCGATTGGTTCTATTTTCATCTTATCTCTATTCATGTACGACTAAATATCCATGATATTTAGTCGTAAATTAACTCAGTGAGTGCTCGTTAATTATTGTAATAAATAACGTTCGAATTAACGCGGATAATAACATTTCTTTTGCAAAACTCTCCATCACAACATGCCATACACCTTATCCAGAAATAATCGAGCAATCCTCAAATTAATTTAATCAATTAATCGCAAATAGTCACAATTATTATAAATGCTGTTATTCCGCAAAGCAGCTTACACGGGTACAATGAATAACAAACAAATATAATGTAATTTGATTGTGCGTGACCGTACATATAGAAATGGCGAATAAGCAAATAAGTATCCATGATCAACCTACTATCTTCCTACTAGAAGATGATGCTGACCAGATAGATCTGTTAGCTAGTTTTATAATTGAGGAAATTCAAAACAAAATTGCTGATACGCAATTAAACGAAACGCAAAAACAAGTTTTGCGAGACATTAAAATCGCCAAGCTAACTGATGTTCAATCTCTTGAAATTGCATCAAACAGATATAGCAATGTGATACTCGCCATTATGGATTGTAATCTTCCCGATTCTAAAGGTGATATGCCGCATGACCAATTTGTCAGAATCAACCAACGCATAACTGGACAACACAAACCCGTAGACATCCTTATAAGTCAACTACCCTCAACACCAATTACTTTGATCTCTACGCTGAACCGATTTAAGCACCTGGTTACCAGCCACTATCGTAGAAAGCATGATTTGATGATCAACTTTATTAATAAAAGCGATCAAGAAATGATTCAGAGGAACATCGCTTACTACTTACGAAAGTATTTGAGTACTGTTTGATTTATTTATTTGCGTTAAACGTAAACCACGTTTAAATTAAAACTTCTCTCGCGGCATTAGCCGCTGATTAACACACCCGGCTTACGCCTGTCGCTTGGAGTTATTTATGAAAAACACGCTCGTTATTCTTATCATGCTTTTTTTTGCTTCACTTTACTTGCCCAAAGCATACGCTCACGACACCAGCCCCGGACCAGATCCAATGAATTTGGAGCAGCTTACCACCGCCTTTGGTTGGGATTTAGATAGCATTGAGATCAAAACTGAAAAAGTTACCGATAATCTACATGTGTTATTTGGCGCGGGTGGCAATATTGCCGTCAGCCTGGGCGACGATGGTGTGTTCATCGTAGACGATCAATTTCCACAACTTATGCCAAAGATTAAAGCCGCAATTGCCAAATTGGGTGGAGATGAGATTGATTTTGCGGTGACAACGCATTGGCACTTTGATCACGCAGAAGGCAATTTAACACTCGGCCCTGACGGCACATGGTTAGTCGCACAAGAAAACTCGCGCACAATGATGCAACAAGATCATGTGATTAATTTAGTGATCGCGGCGTACAAACAAGATGCCTACCCTGCAAGTGCTTGGCCTGATGTAACGTTCAAAGATGAAATGAATTTTCATTTAAACGGCGAACAAATTGACTTGGTACATTTTGGTCCAGCGCACACAACGGGCGATGCTGCGGTGATCTTTCGAAACTCCAACGCCGTACATATGGGAGACGTTTTCAATAACGCGGGTTATCCATTTATTGACTCAGGCAATGGTGGCAGTATTGATGGTGTGATTCACTTTTGTCAGCAGGTTTTAAAACAAATCGATCGCGACACGATCGTGATCCCCGGTCATGGACCAGTGACAAATTATCAAGCAATGCAAGATTATGTCGATATGCTAGTAACGATTAGAAATCGAATCAAAAAATTGATAGACCAAGGATCAAGCTTAGAACAAGTCATTGCGGCTAAGCCAACCGCGGAATTTGATGAGGCTAAAGGCGACAATACTATGTTGGTTAATCGCGCCTATCATAGTCTAGCGCATAGTCATTAGTAACAATAATGCTCTATTAAAGAAGATAGCCACAACATACAACTAGCTGAGGCTTTAGAGGTTTCTAAGCAAACGGTTAATTCTTATGAAGTGACGCGGTGACGGGCTCCTGTGTCGGCGTTACCGATCCTGGCTAACTTGTTTGATGTGTCAGTGGATGAGCTCTTAGGCGCAGACAATAAAAAGCCCGCTAAACGCGGGACCAAGTTCTAAGCTGCAACAGCAGCTAGAGCGAGTCAATAACTTACTCCGCTCCAAACAGAAGTTTGTTATTGAGATGATCGATACTGTTATTCAGCAGCAGGCTTCCTAATATCCCGCTTGACTTAATATCAATTTACTCCGACCCCTTTGATTGTTAAGCCATGCCCTTGCCATTGGTTTCTCTAATAGGTATTCCCTCTGGGTTGAAGCCTTCTAAGCAGTTTATATTTACACCAAAATAATCTGGCGTAACTCGTTTCCGATGAAACGGGTAAATACCACAAACACTACAAAAATAATGCTGCGCGGTGTTTGTATGAAAAGTGTAAGTGCTCAATAGTTCTTTGCCTTTAAGTATAGATATCTCGCTCTCATGAACTTTGACCATCAACGCGTTTTTCCGAATGCAAATAGAGCAATCGCACGTAGTCAATTCAACGATATCTGAACTGATCTCGAATTGAACTGATTTACAATGACATGACCCGAAGGCTTTCTCTATTTTCAAAATACCGTTATCTCATCTATACACATAACGCCTAGCGAATGGGCGCCACGACAGTGGCGTCCATTCCATTTCGCTCCTTGTTAGGTTTTATTTTTTGTACGGAGACTATTCCGCAACCATTGTTATTTGTGTAACTTGAATAGATAGTCAATCCGTCAAAAAATGCTAATTCACCACTAAGGCGAGTTCCTTTATCTTTATCTTGGGGGAAAACCTCTAATTCTAAAAACATTTTAGGGGCTTTTTGACGCTCAATACCTATTCCATGAAATACAAAACCTACGTGTTCATTTTTCATTCTTAAACCCAACCAACACTCGGAGGTATCTATACAATGTGAAACTACGATTTCAGGCTGTGGAGCTGAGGGTAATTTATCTAAGGTTATTTCACAAGATTGATTAAGATCATTTGCATACGAAGCATAACTGATAGCAAACAAAAGAGATGTAGATAGATATTTCATAGTAAACCTAACGCCTAGCGAATGGGCGGCTCGTTAGAGCCGTCCATTTCATTTCGCTTCTTGTTAGCAAGTTCAATCGAAGTCATCAGTTTATGTCTTTGTTCTTTTTTAATAGATAACGGCATTAAGACAGGCCAACCGTTATATCTAAAAAATAGATAATTCCAAAATAAGTTAAGATCTTTTATTAATGCTAAATCATAAACTTTCCTTTTACCCATTGGCCGGAGGAATACTATAAATTTACCACTTATTTCTACAGGAAAAAAAGTATTCAAGTTAACAAAATTTCTCCAAAAACATAAAGAGATAAATATAATAAATGTGACCGAAAATAGTGCTATTGAATAGTCATTTTCACGAATAGTTATTACAGAGACATAAACAAGTATCGACGTAATAAATGACCAGATAATACAATCAAAGATAATAACTATAATATTTTCAATTCTTGTAGGCTTGCGCCCAAACGTCATCAATTTACTCATTCCAAAGCCTTGCTAACGCCTTTAAAACGGGCGACGCGCCTTATGCGGCGTCCGTGCCAGCATCGCTGGCATTTTCGTTTTTAACCTTGTTAGTGTGGACTGCTAAGTTAAACAAAAATACAGCCAGCAACATGATCAGAAACACTTTAATAAAATCAAAAATGTCTGAGATAACCAAACCCATTGGGTTTGGTAGACCAAATAGCATTATGCCCCTAGCTAAATCATAACCAATATAAACGGCTAGCACAGCCGCGACCATCATGGCTATGCGATATTTAGTTAGGGGGTAGACAAGCACTATTATAATAGCAACTGGAATAGCACCAGCAATAATACTCAACGAATGAGAAATTTGCGCCCAAGTTATAGCACTAAACGCATTCTCACCCAGCAGACCATACCACCAACTTGGGGTCGCAAGTGCCGAAGCGTAAGGCACGACGGCAAGAAAAATGAATAAGTTGCTTGCCGCCAGTACGCAAAATATAGATATGTGTTTTATGTACAACATCACACTAACGCCTTTAAAACGGGCGCGCGCTTTTTGCGCGTCCGAGAGAACGCAGTGAACGTAAGTTTTTGAACTTGTTATATG
>CAZOBR010000080.1:0-11291 GCA_964578035.1 uncultured Gammaproteobacteria bacterium | reverse complement strand
CAACAAACGTCATACCGTGATCTTTTTTCTTGGCGTTAATCATATATCCGCCGCCGAACATCGGCAACCAACGATCCCCCACAGTTTCTAAAAATTGCATGCTTTTACGTAGCTTTTCGTTGCGACTCAATGGCGCGTATTGAAACATCGTATTAGCAACTATCTCAAAGCCCAGTAATTGCAACCAGTCAACCACTCTGCGTGGCGTGTAATAACGCCCGGCAAAGGTGATAGCAGGGCTTAATTTATGTTGCAACCCCACTAAACTCATGGGATTAAAGCCAGTCAGTACAATATGTCCTTCAGGCATTAAAACTCGATGCGCTTCTCTAAGAACTTGATGTGGCAGTGTATGCCCTTCCAACACATGCGGTAACACAACGGTTGAAAAAGATTCTGGCGAAAATGGCAAGAAAGCCGCATCGCTGAATAAATCTGCGCAAGCATATTGCTGTGTTGCAGGATTAGACGACGATTCACAACGAAAAAGAAGCGGCAAATCTAATTCGTCAATGGCTTGCTGTTCAATTAGACTACCAATTTGTAAGGTAGACGGTCCAATAGCTTGTCGAAGTGCAGGCTCTAACACCGTTTGTTCAAGACGAAAAAACGGCTGGGCATACTGACTTAACTGCCAATCTAATTGTTTTTTATGGTTATCTGTCACGCAAGAAGCTAGTGTTTTTTAACAATCAATACGACTATCTTACATGAATTAGTGAAGCACTACATTGACGTAGCCCTAGGCACTCTTTACTATTCGCCGATGATTTTAAAATCCGCTAAACCAGTCGTTAAACTGCTGTTAATTATCGTTCTCTCGAGCGCGTTAGTTGCTTGTGGTTCTATTAAAAAAGCACCTAAATCAACGAACATACCAACGGCAGTCAAAAACAGCGAGGCTAAACCAACAATTACAGATAAATCAACAACAGGTGCCGAAAAAAGTGCTAGTGGTGAAATCACTAAAACATCAAAGCACCAAGCGGCACTGATACACACTGATATTTTTGAACGCATACGCGACGGTTTTAAATTACCGTACTTAAAATCAAAATATGTACGCCAATATGAGGAATGGAACGCCTCACACCCAAGCTATCTCAATGACATGTTCAAACGCGCAGAACCGTTTCTGTACCATATTGTTGAAGAGATAGAAAAACGCAATATGCCGATGGAAATTGCTTTGCTGCCAGCCGTGGAAAGCGCATTCAAAGTAAACGCGATATCACGTTCTAGAGCCGCTGGTTTATGGCAATTCATACCCTCCACTGGGAAAGGTTTTGGCTTGCGCCAAGATTGGTGGTACGACGGGCGCCGTGACGTTTTATCTGCCACACAAGCGGCACTTGATTACCTTCAACAATTACATAAAACATTTGATAACGACTGGTTTTTAGCACTCGCGGCGTATAACGCGGGTCAAGGCACACTGCGTAAAGCCATTGATGCAAATAAACGAAAACGCCGAAAAACCACGTTTACATATCTAAAGCTACGCTCAGAAACACAGCGCTATGTGCCTAAATTAATTGCGCTGCGAAACATTGTTAAAAACCCTGCGGCATTTAATGTAAACCTACCAAAAATTGCGAACACCCGTTATTTTGATGTTGTGACTTTGCCTGGACAGGTCGATTTACGCAAATTTTCTGACAGCATTGACTTGGACTACGACCGTTTAAAAACAATGAACGCTGGCTTTTTGCGCTGGGCGACATCGCCCGATGGCCCGCACCGCTTATTAGTACCGCTGTCTTTTTCATACGCAGGCCAGCAAAGCCCAATTACTCAAAACACGGCACCGCAACTGCGCTATCGAAAACACATTATTGAACCAAATGAAACCTTAAGCGGCATTGCGCGACAACATGGGGTGAGTGTTACGGCTATCAAGAAAACAAATGGATTGCGCAGCCATTTTATCAATATAGGTCGAGTATTATTAATACCGCTGGCCGAAGACTCTACAATACCAGTAAGGAGCTTGCCTGAGTTCAAAGGAGAGCTCAACGCAGAGCTCAACGCAGAACATGACCCGACCGCAAACAAGAATCTAATAACCCACTACGTTAAACGTGGCGATACTTTGTGGTCGATTGCCCGTAGTTATCAAGTTGGTTTACAAGAACTACTGGCTTGGAATAATTTGTCGACCGATCAAATACTAAGCTTAAACCAGGCTTTAAAAATATTTACTAGCAATACAAATTAAAGCAGATTGCGTGCAAATACCAGGGCGTCTTCGCGTTGATCGGCAATGCCTTGACTTGAGCGATAATAGCCTTTTCTAAGCGCAATTTGCTCAAACTGCCATTTCGCATACAAACTTTGTGCTGCAAGGTTACTGGCACGCACCTCTAAAAATACTTTTTTTGCGCTTGCCGATTCGGCGGTTTCAATAATATCTTGCATCAGCACGTGACCTAAGCCTATGCCCTGCAAATGGCTAGCGACCGCCACATTGAGAATATGCAACTCATCAACCACTGCGCATACAACGTGAAACGCCAACACTTTATTGTTGTGAGTCACTACTCTACAAACATGCTCTTTGGTCAACGACTCTTCAAACGACAGACGACTCCATGGGCTAACTTGCGCATTACGCTCAATGCTTAGAACATCCGCAAGGTCTGCAGAAGCCATGTTACGCAGTGTTAGATTGTCTGCGGTGATATTGGCAATTTCTTGTCTGTTTAAAGTGGGGTTCAAGGTTGCGAATATGGTTCTGTCTTTTTAGGGAGTCAACAAGTTAATGATGATGAGACTCTATACAGCCGATGGCTTTTTTCAAATCTTGCCAAACGTGCGCTTTCAAGCTTGCATCATCCAACATTTGCGCAGGGCTAAACGTTGGAATAACAATTGAGTTCGAGCTTATGCAACGTTGTTCTGATTGACGCAAAACATCAATTGAGTCATTTGCTTTAATCAACGATTGTGCAACAAACTCACCAAACGCGACAATAACCTTGGGCGATACTAATTCTATTTGGCGCTGCAATACATCATCACAGCTTGGGCTTAGTGTAAGGTCGTCTGTTGGCGCGCATTTAAAAATTGAACTGACATACACATCCTCGCGTTCCATGCCGAGCGGCAACAACATGGCTTCAAATAACTTACCAGCACGGCCCGCAAAAAATTGTTGTGCTTGTAATTCTCGTGAATTAGGTGCGTCAATGATAAACATCCAATCAGCTTGAACTGAGCCTTGACCCAACATAGAGTTGCTTGGATTACATGAGGAACAGTTGGCGGAGTTATAAACCCAGTCTTGCAGACCCTGCATATCCAAGTCAGCCAATGGGTGTGAATTCGGTTTAACCTCGGGTATTTCAGGTAAGCCATACGAGTCAGCGGCTGCGGCACCGATATCAGCTATGTTAGGGCTAATTTCAACAGCGTCAGTGTCAATTTGACGATTGATGTCGACTGCTGCCGTAAGCTCGCTATCAACACTTTTTTGCATATCCGCTTCTGCAACAGTCTCCGATAGCTCAGTTGATGATCTATCTAATGCGCCATGCTGAACATGCCATTCCTGGATGCCCATTTTTTGTAAGATTACGCTTCGATTTTGCATGGTATGCGTGATGAAATCGTTTCTATAGAATCGTTAGAATATCAGTACAAACGGAACAACAAAAACAAAACCCACCAGCGCCATAAGCGCCAATAAAGCCATAATTGCAAATAAGGGGTTTGCGATTAACGCGATTCCACTGACTGCCTCAAACAATACTGACAAGCCTTCTTGACGGCGAAAAGCGCGGACAATACTAAAAACACCGCGCAAGCTCTGCGGTTTACTAAAACCAAACTCATTTAAGTTTTGCAACAAACCATCTTCGCCATTAACTAGGCTCGCAACCGTTGTTGGTGCTTCGCGCAGTTCACTTAAAATTGAATAAATAAATGCCCATAATAATGCTGGTAACAACAATACGCCGCATTTAACAATATTCCACCACAGTGCTGAGTCTGGTGAATACGCTGACCAAGCTAAATACGCACTCACAAATATGCCAAACACAACCAAGTAAAGCACCCAACGTTGTGCGCCTTCGGCAATGCTGGCGATTCGCTCAAACGAGTCAAGTATGTCTTCTTGAATGGCCATAGGGTCAGCCTGCGTAATACTCACTGAAAACACGAATAAATTTATCTAAATCAGCAGCAGGTAATCGATTGATTCCAGCCGCCGCCGCACGTCCTCCGCCAGTTGCAAATTGTCGGCAAACTTCATCCGCACCGTGTTTGTTTTCCAGCGCAGCGCGCACACTGACAACAAATTGACCATCGCTGCGTTCAGTCACTACCGCATGTGCTCGGTTTGGAGATTGATTCGCTAAATCATTGCCGTATACACCACTGACACGACGCGCCCAAGCTGCATCGGGCAATTGAAAAACGGCTGCATGCGCTTGCTCAAACACGGCGTTAGTATTCGTCGCCTTGGCCATATCTTGATGATAGCCATTTTCAAGTATGTCAAAGGTGTCTTTATCTTCTTGAATAAAACCGAATGGCGATTGGTGCTGGCAAGTGCGCTTAAAAAGCTTAGCTGGATCAAAATACAAATCATCCAAACTGGCACCGTAGCCATTGTAATTTAAGTAAACACCTAAATTTTGTAATTGCTCTAACTCTGATTGGGTCAGCTCTAAAGGTTTTGCCAACGCAGTTGCGCTGCGCGCCAAATTGTCACCAAAGGTTCCTGTCACCGCCCATGCTAAAAAACGACCTTTAAGCGTTTGGTTCACCAGCAAGCTTGTGCAAACATCTGGCGAAGTATTAATCAGCGTCGTTAATCGCGGGTGCTCAGGAATTTCACCCGCATAATGATGATCACAATAGAAGACTTCCGCACCTTGGCTAATCAGCGTTTCAACCCCGGTGCGGTTTTTATCCAGCGACACATCCAAAACCGTCACAATATCGCCCGAATTAGCTGAAACTCGGTCTAGCAAATTAATATCGCGCTTAACGCCTGTCACCAGCTCAGATTCCACAGGGTTCTGCAGCCGTATTTGCGTTAACGCACAAATACCATCCGCATCACCATTAAAACAATCGATATAAGCCATGCTGTGTCCTAAAGCGAAAACCGCCTAAATAAAATCTTGCCAATCGGCTTCTTTAAAACCAACTAAGCCTTGCTTAGAATTGTTCAATAGAAATGGCCGTTTAATTAACTTACCATTTCCCGCCAACAAATCGATCGCCTCTGTTACCTTCATTGAAGGCAACTTCTCTTTCATATTTAACTCGCGATATTGCACGCCAGAAGTATTAAACAATTTGCGAATATCACCCTCGTAACTAGCCAGCATGGCTTTCAATTCGGTTTTAGCGGGTGGCTTTTCAGTGATATCAATTGAAGTAAATTCAATGCCATTTTCATTCAAAAATTTAACCGCTTTACGGCAAGTACTGCATTTGGGGTATTGGTAGAGTTTCATGGTTTTTTGGTTTGGATCGTTATGTGTTTGATCTTACATTATTGGGCTGGGGTTTGTTTGTGATTCATGTTGGTTGTGGGTTTGATGGTTTTTTTTCACTCTGTGAAATTGCCCACTATCTATTACTATTCTAGATTGCCACTCGCCGGGGCGGACGTTCATATCCCAAGGGCAAGGGACAATCTAAAACACTCAACAAACCTTAACAACTAAGAAAAGAACCAACCAAAAAAACTATCCAACCCAAAAACCTATAAAGATTGATAATAATCCATCAAAATCCGCGCCACTTCTGGCCGAGAAAACTCGGGCGGCGGCGCAACACCGTTCCCCAACATCTCTCGTACTTTAGTACCTGAAAGCAAAACATAATCCTCTGGCGTGTGATCAGGCGCATCTCGCATCATTACTACCTTATTTAGCTTTTTTGAATACGCGGTATGATCGGCTCGATATATTTCAATTTCGAGCGCGCCTTCTGGCACCTGTGTATCGAAAATTGTTTGCGCATCAAACGCACCGTAGTAGTCGCCCACACCTGCATGGTCTCGGCCGATAATAAAATGCGTTGCGCCCATATTTTGTCTAAACAAAGCATGCAATACTGCTTCGCGTGGTCCGGCGTAGAGCATGTCAAAACCGTAGCCCGTTACCATTACGGAATTTTCTGGAAAATAGTTATCGGCCATCACGCGAATCGATTGATCACGCACATCCGCTGGTATGTCACCGGCTTTTAATTTGCCAAGCAGCATGTGCACAATGCAGCCATCTGAATCGGTGTCATTCATGGCCATGCGGCACAGTTCTTCATGCGCGCGATGCATAGGATTACGTGTTTGAAACGCAACCACTTTGTTCCAACCGCGCTGTTCAATTTCTTGGCGAATTTGTACCGCAGTGCGGAAGGTTTCATTAAAATCAGTTTCAAAATAACTGAAATTCAAAACTTGTAAATCACCAGCAACAGCGACTGTGCCTTGCGATAGAAAAGCGTTAACGCCTGGGTGCGCTGTATCGATGGTGCCGTAAACGGCTTGCGCTATGCTTTGCAATTCTTGCTGATCAAATTCATCGATAGCACTCACCGATTGAATGGCGATAACAGGATTACCATCTACATTAGGGTCTAATAAGGCGATACGATCACCCACTGCAAAGTTTGCTTCTGGCAAAATATTTAACACGGGCACAGGGAAAAACACACCAGACTGGGTGGTCATTGATTGCGCGACTGACAATGCATCGGCTTTGGTCATCAAACCATTAAGTGGTGTGAAATAGCCACCACCCAGCATTACTGCGTTAGCGGCAGTGGCTGAACTGACCATCACTTGTGGTAGGTTTTGCGCTTCTTGCAACAAAACTTCACGCGCAGCATTGTCGTTAATAAAAAGAGGGTTTAGAGCGTTCGCTCCATGTGGCTTAATCATGATTTTTTCTACTAGTATTTTTCTAAAATGTTTTAACGGTACAAAATAATGTATCTATTTTCGCTTAAATAATCCAAGATAACCTCGACCTCTTCCTCAAGCGTCATCACATCGGTATTGAGTACAATCTCAGGGTTTGACGGTGTTTCATATGGATCATCAATACCGGTGAAATTTTTGATTTCTCCCGCACGCGCTTTTTTGTACAAGCCTTTTGGGTCACGCTCTTCGGCACACTCTAAAGAGCAATTCACGTGCACCTCAATAAAGTTATAACCACTTTCTTCATGCAGCTGACGCACTTGATCTCGGTCAGCCCGATACGGGCTAATAAAGCTGCTCAAGGTGATGATGCCTGTATCGCAATACAATTTAGATATCTCGCCAATGCGGCGGATATTCTCGGTGCGGTCTTCGTGCGAAAAACCCAAGTTTTTATTAATACCTAAGCGAATGTTATCGCCGTCTAGGCGGTAACTTAGCTTGCCCAATTTATGCAATGCTTTTTCAAGCGCCACAGCAACAGTACTTTTGCCACTACCAGAAAGGCCAGTAAACCACAACGTGGCGCCCTTTTGACCTAAACGGTTGCAACGATCAGCGCGGGTGACTTCACCGTCATGCCAGGTTACATTGGTTGCTTTTTGTTCACTCATTGTCGTCTCTCTTTGTTCTGTTATTTAATAAAATTAGGTTAATTTTGCAGCATGCCGCGCATCACAAGATCAGCACATTGCTCAATAGTTTCATATAGATCAAGCGAAGCATCGCGCACAAGATTGGCACCCCAGGCATTGCAAAGACCAATCACTGAGTAAGCAACAAAATGCGCGTCCACATCCGCACGCACAGCACCTTGTTCGATACCTTCTTGCAAGGTTACTTCAAGCATTGCGCGATAATGTGTGCCCAGTTCTTTGAGTCGCGACCGGCGTTCAATCGGCAAATACAAACGTTGGTCATTATGCACTTTCATCGCATTATTATTTTGCCGGTAATTACTCAAATGCGACGTAATAATCATCTGCATCTTGGCTTCAAACGGCTGCGACTTGCTGCATATTTTTTGCATACGATCCACATAACGTTCGATGCCGTATTCGCACACCTGCTGCAGTGCTTGCTCTTTGGATTTAAAGTAGTAATACAAACTGCCCTGTTTGATGCCCATGGCCTCAGCAATATCTTGCGTGGTCGCACCATGAAAGCCTTTATCGGCAAATACAGATGCCGCCGCGTCAATCGCCGCCAGCTTTTTCTTAGCGTATTTATTGGGCGCTGGATTATCCGCAGGTTTAGCCGCGGCAGTATCCGCTGAGATGCCGTTCACATCTGTATTGTTGCTTACAATCTTCATGCGGCGCAGTATAACCGCTTCAAATATAAAAATTCTATAGATTTATAGAATTTTAAATAATATCCATATTACCTAATTAATATCAAATACTTAATTCTATTAAATTATTGATTTTCTCTATCGCGCAACACCAAATTGAGCAAACCGCCAAGCAAAACTCCAATTGCAACGCCGACGGTATTAGCAAGCAAATCCACCCACTCGCCATAGCGATTAACATAAGGCTGGATTAATTCAATTAAGCCACTCCATGTGATAAAAAAAAGCGCAATCGCCCATAGATACTTAGGCCTACGTAATGCCGCTGGCAGCATCAGGCAAGCATAAGCAATTAGGTGATGAGTCTTATCGCTGCCAGGGATTTCTGGCAGCTCAGGTAATGGTATCAAAGAAAACACCGTGATCGTTGTAAGGACTATCGCACTATGCGATTGCCAGTGTTTAGCGAGAAATTGCAATAGCCGAGAAACTAGTCGCAAAACTTACATCCCATCTGTGTATTTTAAACTCACGCCAAACCAACTAGCTACGATTTATTTAGATTAGCTAGCTTGTGGGTCTAGTTAGCCTAGTTTAGGTGCAATTAGCTCTTCGAGCTTAACTTGGTCTACCGCAAACGCACGAATACCTTGTGCTAGCTTTTCAGTGGCCATAGCGTCTTCGTTTTGCATCCAACGGAAGGTTTTTTCATTTAGGCTTAGCTTGGTTTGAGCGTCACCGGTATTATCAGTAGAGAGTTGCTGTTTTAGCTCGCCGTTGTCATTACGCAGATCTTCAAGATAGTTCGGGCCAATCGTTAAGTAGTCACAACCAGCCAGGGCTTCTATCTCGCCGGTGTTTCGAAAACTCGCGCCCATCACAATCGTGTTATAGCTATGTTGTTTGTAATAGTTATATATGCGCGTCACGGACAGAACGCCTGGGTCTTCCATTGGCTGGTAACTTTCTTTGCCGCCGTTAGCCTCCCCTTGTGACGTGTACCAATCCATGATACGACCAACAAACGGTGAGATTAGAAACACGTTTGCTTCAGCGCAAGCAACGGCTTGAGCAAAACTGAACAGCAACGTTAAATTACAATTTATGCCTTCTTGTTCTAATAATTCAGCGGCCTTTATACCTTCCCACGTTGATGCAATTTTAATTAAGATTCGGTCTTTACTGACGCCACGATTTTTATACAAGCCAATCAACTTGCGTGCTTTTTCAACGGTTGCTTGCGTATCGAATGATAAACGCGCATCAACTTCGGTAGATACGCGGCCTGGGATGATTTTAAGAATTTCACAACCAATATCCACCGCGAAGTTATCCACGGCATCAATTAGATCACCGTTTGCGCTCGCGACGGCTTGATCAATAATGCTGACGTATTCAGCGTCTTGTGCAACTTTCAACAACAGTGAGGGATTGGTCGTCGCGTCTTGCGGCTTGTATTCAGCAATGGCACCTAAATCACCCGTGTCAGCAACCACAACGGTCATACTGCTTAGTTGTTCTAATTTATTCATGTTAATCATCCAATTTTATATCTTCTTGAGTGGCCGAGGCCGCTTCGGTGGTAATGGCTTTAACTGCTTGAAAACCTTTAGGCAGTTTGCGACCACGCTTGCCGCGCTCACCCATGTAATGCTCTAAATCTTGACCTTTTAAACGCAGATAGCGTTTACCCGAGTGTACTAATACGTGTTGGCCTTTACGGAAAGTCGTTGCGCCAAGCACATATTCATCGCGCGCCTTGAGTAATTTAGATGGCACATTAATCAGTTTAACACCCTTGCCCTTGGCTAACTCAGGCAGTTCGGTGACTGGGTAAATCGTTAGATAACCTGCCGTGGTAACCACCGCGAGAAAGTCTTGCTCTACGTTATTAACTGGCAAGGAACCTAAGGCTTGCGCACCTTTTGGAACACTTAAGGTGGCTTTACCTTTTTTGTTTTTAGTCAGCATGTTTTCGATTTCACAAATAAAGCCGTAACCAGCATCACTGAGCAATACGTATTTTTCACTGTCGACGCCCATGATTACCGACTTAAAGGTCGCCCCTGTCGGCGGCGTCACACTGCTGGTGAGTGGTTCGCCCTGCCCTCGCGCCGAAGGGAGTTTATGCGACGGAACGGCATAGGTTCTGCCTGTTGAATCCAGAGCAACCAACATTTGATTTGACTTACCGCGGGCATAAGATAAAAAGTTATCGCCTGACTTATAATTCAACTCTCGCGGGTTAATCTCGTGACCTTTGGCAGCGCGCACCCAACCTTGCGATGACAACACGGCGGTAATAGCCTCACTAGGCACTAACTCACTTAGATCAATTGCTTTCGCGGCCTCTCGCTCAACCAGTGGCGAACGGCGCGCATCGCCAAACTCTTCAGCATCGGCGATAAGCTCTTTCTTAACTAAGGTTTTTAAACGTGCATCTGAGCTAAGCAATAAAGCTAAACGCTCACGCTCTTTTTCAAGCTCTTCTTGTTCGCCACGAATCTTCATTTCTTCAAGCTTGGCTAAGTGGCGCAATTTCAATTCTAAAATTGCTTCTGCTTGCCGCTCTGAAATTGAAAAGCGTGCCATTAAGGCGGGTTTCGGTTTATCTTCGGTGCGGATGATTTCGATTACTTCATCGATATTCAAGAATGCCGTGAGCAGGCCTTCTAGAATATGCAGACGATCAACAACTTTGTCATAGCGATATTGCAATCGGCGGCGCACCGTTTGGATGCGAAAGGTTAACCACTCTTTTAAACATTGGCGTAAATCGTAAACATGCGGGCGACCATCTAGACCGATCATGTTCATGTTTACCCGAAAGCTTTTTTCTAAATCGGTGGTTGCAAACAAATGCCCCATTAGCGCGTCGATATCAACACGGTTTGAACGTGGCACGACCACAAGACGAATTGGGTTATCTTGATCCGATTCATCGCGCAAGTCACTGACCATCGGCAATTTTTTGGCCTGCATTTGTGCCGCAATTTGCTCTAACACTTTTGCGCCAGAAGCTTGGTAAGGCAAGGCGTGAATAACAATATT
>CAZOBR010000079.1:0-11439 GCA_964578035.1 uncultured Gammaproteobacteria bacterium | reverse complement strand
GGCGGCTGGCGTAACAACCGATAATGGTTTGAGCTTTACTTTATGGGCGCGTAACTTAACTGATGATGACTTTTTAGTGAGCGCGTTCCCATCGGTTGCTCAAACGGGCAGTATCAGTGGTTACCGTAACCAACCACGTACTTATGGCATAACAGTACGTAAAGATTTCTAATTTGATTTCTTAATGCCTTTAGTGGCTAAGGGATTCCTTAGAGCGCTAATCTAAAAGCCGACTAGAGCACTGTGTCTTAGTCGGCTTTTTTATTGGTTGGTATCTAGTAGCGCTTGTTGAATTGCTAGCGAGAGTTAAATGCTCCGTGCCTTGCTACGGGATAGGTTTTACTTTGCAAAATAGATACTCCGCTGCTTGCGGCGGGAAGTTTCATTTGTCGTCGCGCATTACTTTTTGTTAGTATGGATTGATGAAACCTAAGCAAAACATAATTATATTTCTTTTTATTGCGTTATTTCCTTTAGCGTCTTATGCGCAAAATGTTGAAGAGGTTCGTTGGAAAAGCGAAGCACAAGTACGTGCACTTTACGGTGAGCCCGACAGTATTAGCCAGCCAACAGGCACACACGCGACCTATATTATGTGGAAATACCCAGATTTCACGGTTGCGTTTGCTAACAACCGAGCTTTTCATTTGTTTAAAAAAGATAGTTTGAAGAGGTTTGAGTTGAATGAGAATCGTTAGAGGGTTTGGGTTTGTTTTATAGTTGATGTTTTTATTACTTTTATTAGATTAGAACATCATTGCAAATCGTCATTTTTTTGCCGAGTGGTAACCCACAAAAGAACGATGACCTAAACCAATAACTCTTCCAGCACTTGTTGGTAAACCCGAGAAAGCTTCTCTGGTACATCCAAGCCAACGCATTCATCTATCTTGTGAATGGTCGCGTTGATTGGTCCTAACTCAACCACTTGAGCACCAGTCGGCGCTATAAAGCGCCCATCGGATGTGCCGCCGCTGGTTGAAAGTTCAGCATTTATGTTGAGCTCTGATTTGATTGCGTTCTGGCATGCATTTACCAATGCACCAGGTTCTGTTAGAAAAGGTTGGCCGAATAAGGTCCAACTTGTTTGATATCTAACACCTAATTTATCCAGCTCATTTGTTACGCGTTCTCGAATCTGCAGGTCAGTGATCTCAGTTGAAAAGCGTAGATTGAATGTAATCGTGACATCACCCGGTATCACATTCGTTGCTCCTGTACCGCCCGCAATATTTGATATTTGTAGGCTTGTTGGCGGGAAGTAGTCGTTGCCTTTGTCCCATTCTATCGCGGTTAGTGTATTAATCACATCGCCGCAATAATGGATCGGATTATCTGCTAACTGCGGGTAGGCGATATGACCTTGAGTGCCAATAATGCTTAATTTGCAACCAATTGAGCCGCGTCGGCCGTTTTTAATCACATCGCCCAAGGTGTCGCTTGAACTGGGTTCACCAACTAAGCAATAATCAATTTTTTCATTACGTGCTTCGAGTGTTTCTATTACACGAACAGTGCCACAGGTGGCAGGGCCTTCTTCATCAGAGGTTATTAACAATGCAATGGAACCATCATGGTCCGGGTGCTCAGCGACAAATGCTTCAATGCTGGTCACAAACGCAGCTAATGACGTTTTCATGTCTGCTGCGCCGCGGCCATACAGTTGGCCATCTCGCTCTGTTGGTGTAAATGGGTCACTTTGCCATTGTGTAACATCGCCAGTGGGGACAACATCAGTATGCCCAGCAAAGGCAACGCAAGGTGATTGAGTGCCGCGACGAGCCCAAAAATTGATAACTGAGCCATTGGTGTCAGCAAAGTTCAATTCTTCAATTTCAAACCCGCAGACTTTTAAACGTTCTGCCATCAAGGCTTGGCAACCTGCATCGTTGGGTGTTACTGACTGCGCGGCAATCAGTTGCTTGGTTAACTCTAGAGTAGGGTTTGACATTCAAAAGCCTTTGTTTAGGAGTCCTTACAAACAGTCGCTTTAGTCGACTCGTAATAAATCATTTAGACCTGTTTTAGAGCGTGTTTTGGCATCAACTTTTTTGACAATCACCGCGCAATACAAACTGTGCGAACCGTCTTTGCTGGGTATTGAGCCAGACACCACAACAGAGCCTGCTGGTATACGACCATAGCTGACTTCACCCGTTTCGCGATCTAAAATTTTAGTGCTTTGGCCAATATAAACGCCCATGGAGATAACCGAACCTTCTTCAACAATCACACCCTCAACAATTTCGCTGCGCGCGCCAATAAAACAGTTATCTTCAATAATCACAGGTCCCGCTTGAATTGGTTCTAATACGCCGCCAATTCCAACGCCGCCCGATAAATGTACGTTCTTACCAATTTGTGCGCATGAGCCTACAGTTGCCCACGTATCTACCATGCTGCCGCTGTCTACATAAGCGCCAATATTGATATAGCTAGGCATAACCACCACACCAGGAGCGATGTACGAACCTTTACGTGCTGCAGCAGGTGGTACTACACGAAAGCCCTCTGCTTTAAAGCGCGCATCATCGTAATCAGCGAATTTTGAATCAACTTTATCGTAGTAATTTGTGTTGCCGCCATCGATTAAGGCGTTGTCGCGAATTCCAAACGACAATAAAACGGCTTTCTTGAGCCATTGGTTAACAACCCATTCGCCATCAATTTTTTCCGCTACACGGACTTTGCCGCTGTCGAGTAGTGCAATCGCATCTTCCACAGCTTGGGCGGTAGCAGCGTCAACGGTGCCAGGAGAAATGTTTGCGCGATTTTCAAATGCGTTATTAATGGTGGCCTGTAAGGCAGTAAGATCATTCATAAGGTATGTAATAGTAAAATTGTTAGGGTCTAAATTTGACGCAGTGATTATCTAATATAGTCACGCTCGGCGCTATCAGTAATCAGCTATTTATCAACGACAATAGTTCGTGAAAGAGTAAGTGTTTAGCCAGTTTTTTAGCAGTTTAGTATTCATTGTCATTTTTATTCCTGCTATTTATTTCTACTATCTATACTATCTAAGGCGCTGCATATTTGCGCTTCCAGTTCAGCTTGTAATTTTTTATCAGCAACCGGGGTCAAATTTTGGTGTTGAATAAAAAAGATGTCTTCTGCTCGTTCACCAAAAGTAGCAATTCGCGCGTTGACTAAAATTAAATTATGCTTGCGTAATACTGTCGCGACGTTGTGCAATAAGCCGGGTTGGTCTTGTGCCAGTACTTCCATCATTGTGTAACGCGGATTGTTTGATGAGAAAGTAACACTTGGTTCAATTGGAAAATGCTTCAATGCACGCGAAGCGCTTCGGCGTTTAATTGCTTGCTTGCCATCGGTTTCTAAAATAAGCGCTTGTAAGCGTGATTCCAAATGTCGCAGGTAATCCGTTTTTTGAGCATGCTCTGTTTCAGGAACTGTTGCATTAAACGAATATAAGGCCAAACCATTGTTACTAAGTTGTAGACGCGCTTCAATAATATTGAGCTCTAAGGTATCAAACGAACTGGTGACTTGTGTTAGCAAATCGTTGGTATCTGGCGCAAACACAAAAAACATGTGTGCTTCTAAGCGTTCGCTGTAACGTATTGACACCAACGGTAAGTTAATCGCGCTACTTTGTATTAAGCTGCTGGCATGCCAAGCAATATAGTAGGGTTCGTTGCGAATAAAATAATCATTGGGCAAGGTGCTCCAGAAACGCTGTATTGTTGGTATATCAAGCGCTTTTTCACCATGCTGTTCAACTAATAGGGCGATTGCCGCTTGTTGATCATCAACTACGTGTTCTTGTTCGTTGATTGGCTGGGCAACATCTTTGCGTAGGGCATTACGTGTTGCTTGATAAAGTTCAAGCAATAGCTGTCCTTTCCAAGCATTCCAAACTTTTGGACTGGTGCCACGAATATCCGCGTGGGTTAGCAGATAAAGGTTGTCGAGATGTTCTTTATCACCAACAAACGCAGCAAACTCTTCAATTACAGCAGGGTCTGAAATGTCACGGCGTTGTGAAAAGTGCGACATCATCAAATGGCTTAACACCAACCAACCAACAAATTTTGCATCGTATTCACTCATTCCGTGATTAATGCAAAAGTTATAGGCATCACTCTCTCCCAGAACAGAATGGTCGCCACCACGTCCTTTGGCAATATCGTGAAATAGGGCACCCACTAATAAGCGCTCTGGCTTGTAAAGATTCGCTAATATTTCACTGGCTAACTCGAACTCATCTGGGTATTTACGTAAACGAGTCAGGTTTTTTATCACCATCAAGGTGTGGCCATCTACTGTGTAAACATGAAATAAGTCATGCTGCATTTGCCCAACAATGGCGCCAAAGTCGGGTAGATAGGCGCCCAACACGCCATAGGCGTTCATTCTTGCCAGTGCGTTTGTTAAGCCGATGCCTTTGTCTTTAAATAAATGTAAAAATAAATTCCGCGCTTTTGGGTCTTCACGAAATTGATTATTGATTAGGTCTAAATTAGTGCGGATAGCACGAATAGTGTCAGGGTGAATAGCCGTTATCTTGTGCTGTTGCATCAACACAAACAGCTTAATCATTGCACGCGGTTTTTTGCTGAATAGCTTAGGGTCTCGCTGTTCAATCAGTTTGTTTTTTAGTAAAAAATCTTCGTCTATATTGCGCCCAACCGCTAGCGAAAAACGTTTGCTATGTGTAATGCGATAGCTCGCAAGCAAAACCTCATTTAGATAAACAACTTGTTTTACCGTGCGATAAAATCGTTTCATCAGTTGCTCTACAGCTAACGATGCTTTGTTATCGTGATAGCCAAATTGTGCCGCGAGCTCGCGTTGGCTATCAAACAACAAGCGATCCTCATGACGACCGGTTTGTAAATGCAGGCCGGAACGCATTTTCCATAGAATATTACGGGCGCGAATTAAAATCCGATATTCGTCATCACTGATTAGGCCTTTTTCATTCATGTCTTTGAATGAACGCACACCGAAGTGTCTATTATAGACCCACAGAATCATTTGCAGGTCGCGCATACCGCCCGGGCTTTCTTTCAAGTTGGGTTCAAGAGAGTAAGCGGTGCCTTGGTATTGCGCGTGACGTTGCCGCTGCTCCTCAAACTTGCCAGTAAAATATTTATCTGGCGACCAAATGCGACCATTGCGAAGTTTATCTTCTAGCTCGTTTAATGATGATAAGTCGCCATCAAGGTGTCGCGCTTCAAGTAAATTGGTCGCAATGGTTAAGTCATTGCGGGCTTCTTTTAAGCAGTCTTTAATAGATCGAACACTATGACCAATTTCCAGTCCTATATCCCACAAAAAACGTAAAAAATGCTCAACAAAGTCTTTTGCTATATCGTAATTGTTGTCTGGCAACAATATCAGCAGGTCAATATCTGAGTAGGGGTGCAGTTCACCGCGTCCATAGCCGCCAACCGCAACTAAAGATAATTTGGCGCCGTTGGCGAATTGTTGATGATGATGTTGCCAGGCAAGTATGACCAACTCATCAATCATCCAAGTGTATTTTTCAACCAGCTCGGCCGCCGAAGTGCCTTGATTTTGATGCTTATTAAGCTGTTTTAAACCATTCTTAATGGTTTGTTTGAAAGGCGTTATAGGTAATGCTGCAGATGCATCTAGACCTGCACGAAACGCCACAGGGTTAAGTAACTTGCTTTTCGCTAGATGCATGACTTATCGTATTGTATTGCTGAGGCGTGGGCCGAAATAATTCTGTCGTTAATGCGGTTAGCAGTTTATGGTAAGACTGCATTACTTGAGTTGGTTAGAATTTCATAACCTGAACTCGTCACAAGAATTGTGTGTTCCCATTGTGCAGACAAAGAATGATCGCGCGTCACTACGGTCCAATTATCCGCCAATAGGCGTGTTTCTTTCTTACCAGCATTGATCATCGGTTCAATCGTAAAGGTCATACCTTCTTGTAAGGTCATGCCGGTATTGGGTTTGCCATAGTGCAAGACTTGTGGATCTTCGTGAAATACCTTGCCAATGCCATGTCCGCAGTATTCGCGTACCACCGAAAAATTACGTTTCTCAGCATGTTGTTGAATGGCATGACCAATGTCGCCAAGCTTGACGCCAGGCTTCACCATTTCAATGCCTGTTAACATACACTCTTTAGCTGTTTCTGACAGCCGAGTGGCTAACACGCTTGGTTTGCCAACGTAATACATGCGACTGTTGTCGCCATGGTATTCGTCTTTAATTACCGTGATATCAATATTGATGATATCGCCTTTTTTGAGTTTTTTATCACCTGGTATGCCATGGCAAATAACGTGATTTACCGAGGTGCAAATGGATTTTGGGAAGCCACGGTAGTTCAAAGGAGCAGGTATGGCTTTTTGCTCGTTAACAATATAGTCGTGACAAATTGTATTGAGCTGATCTGTCGTGACGCCAGCCACAACATGCTCTTCGATCATATCGAGTACTTCACTGGCGAGTTGCCCAGCGATGCGCATTTTTTTGATTTCGTCAGCGGTTTTTATTGAAACACTCATGTTCTTTATCGGGTTTATAAGGCAAATGGTGATTGTAGCAAAAATCGTGTGCTTAGGCTGAATTGAGTGGCCCTATAAAGTTAATTCAGTGGATTCATGTCGTCACGCAAAATATGGGTGACAACACAGGCTTGGCGAGTTACTCTTTCTTCATTATATTAATAATAAGTTTAAGAGGTTTGCAATGGGTAATAGCGGGTCATTAATGCAGAAACCACTGGGTAGTTTTCGTAAAGCTCAATTTAGATTTTGGCAACTGGCTGAGCCACGCGCTATTTTTGAATGGCAAAGTTTCTTTGCTTTGCGTTGGGCAATGCGCAAGTTGCCAAAAGGTGATGGCCATCCTGTGGTGGTATTCCCTGGTTTTGCCAGTAGCGACCGTGCAACCATCCCCATGCGTAGCTTATTAAAAGACTTAGGTTATAAGAGCCATGGTTGGACACTCGGTCAAAACCTATGGTTTGATGCGCAATTAGAAGCCGAAATGGTCGCCATGATTCGCGAGATTTATAAAAAGGAAGGTCGTAAAGTTAGTTTAATTGGGTGGAGTTTAGGCGGTTTGTATGCACGTGAAGTTGCCAAGTCATGCCCAGAAGCGGTGCGCATCGTTATCTCATTAGGCAGCCCAATATCGGGCGTAGGTGGTCATTCAAATGTGAAAAAGCTCTTTAGAATGGTTAACGGCAAGCCGGATGATTTGGAGTATTCCATGTATAAATCTTTGAGTACGCCGCCACCCGTACCAACCACTTCGATTTACTCAAAAACCGACGGCATAGTGGCATGGGAAGGTTCCGTGCAAAAACGTAACGGTACCGAGAGTGAAACGCAAACTGAGAATATTGAAGTGCCTGCCAGCCATTTGGGTTTGGGCGTTAACCCACTTGTAATGAACCTGATTGCAAATCGTCTTGCGCAACCCGAAGGCGAGTGGCAGCCTTTTCAGCGCAAACATTTAATGCGTTTAATTTATCGAAAGCCAAGCAAGAAATACGTAAAGCGGTAGCTCTATTCAGAGTGTGTAGTGCTGTTAATTATTAAGTATTAACGGCTTTCGCGTATTGTGTTTGTGGTTCTTGCGCTTGTGATGCGTTTTGCTCAATATGCTGGCAGATATAACGGATAAATTTAGGCAATAGCTCTCTTGGCAAGTCATGCCCCATGCCTTGAATCAATTTTAAGGTGCTGCCTTTTATATTCTTAGCCGTATCAATGCCGCCTTCTACCGGAATAAGTACATCTGCTTGTCCGTGAATAATTAAGCTGGGCACTCTGATTTTTCTCAGAAGTGGTCGCCGATCACCATTGTCGATAATGGCCGCCATTTGATGTACATAGCCTTTCGGGTAATAAGAACGGTGCAGGTTTTCTAAAATGCGTTCGGTTAATGCTTCTTTTGTAGGTGGGTAGTCTGGGCTACCAAGGACTGCCCATTTAGCTAAGGAATCCGCCAAATACTGCTCTTCACTATTTCGATTTGGTGATTTCAAGAGTAAGCGTATCACATTCAGTGACGGGCCTTTTAGTGTAGGGTTGCCGCTGCTAGACATAATAGAGGTAAGCGAGAGAACCTTACTCGGATGATTAGCCGCGGCTAATTGTGCAATCATTCCGCCCATGGATGCGCCCACCCAGTGTGCCGCTTCTATGTCTAGAGCATCTAAAACACCAACTGCGTCAAGCGCCATATCGTGTAGAGAATAGGGTACGGAAATAGCAAAACCTAGCTTCTGTTTTATCGTAATTACAGGAAGTGAGACACTGCGTTTTACGTCAATTTTTTCAGACAGACCGATATCTCGATTATCAAAGCGAATGACTCGAAAGCCTTCTTTTGCAAGGTTTTCGCAGAATGCTATGGGCCAAGCAATCATTTGTGTGCCTAATCCCATTACTAACAATATGGCAGGGTGTTTTGGGTTGCCAAATTCTTCATAAGCTAAGCTTAGGCCATTAGCAGTTAAGTATTTTTGCATAATTGAGATTTACTTCTTCGAAATTTGTTTCTTGCTTACTCGCTTTTTAGCGACTTTCCTTTTGCTTTTCTTGCTGCTCTTCTTGGCAGTGCTTGTATTATTCTTGGCGTTGATTTTTTCAGCGGCACTTAACATTTCATTAAACGATTCTGTTAAGCACTCAGCATAAAACGCTGGGTCTGGCATCATCTCACGGCAGGCCGAAACCGCAATATTAAAGCGGCCACAATAGCTACCGAGCGCATGAAATAAACCCAGCCCGTCAATTGCTGGGCCTATGCCATAACTGCTTAGCATTCGTGCGCCGGTAAAGTACAACGGTACTTGAGGGCCAGGAACGTTTGTAATTACACAGTTGTAGCTCGGCCGAGCGCGATTGGCTAAGCCAAGTTTACTTGATAGTCGCGCAGCAGACGCGGTGAGTGTAGACGGCACGAATTGCGCATAATCGGTCATGCTTTTGGCGCCAATTGCATTTGTCAGTTCTTTGGCGTTGGCAGTGCCAGTATTAACTTCCTTTAGGCGTTCTATTGGGTCTTCAATATGGCTCGCAACACTAACGGTCATCTGCGAAACCTGATTGCCCGCAGTGCCAAGTTTGTCTTGTGTGCGAATATTGATCGGTGCCATTGCGACCAGAGATCGTTCAGGTAATTCATTTTTGGATTGCAAGTACTTTCGTAATGCGCCACCACAAATTGCTAACGCAACATCGTTTACAGTAATGTATGGAACTGAGTCCTTGATAAACTTGATGTGTTCCAAATCGACTTCAATCGCGTCAAACACTCTGTGTGGTGAGACATTAGTGTTAAAGCGAGTGCGTGGAATGTTGGTGATCCGCTTTAAGCGTCCACGCGCTAAACCTGTTAAAGCCTTGGCAAAACCGGGTAAGGTGTTTTTGGCAACTTCAAAAATGCGTCCGGGTGTTTTGATATTGTTGAGTTGCGAGCGCCATATTAGCTCTAAGTCTGACGCATTTCTTTCATTAACAACCGCGTCGTTCGCATCTTTTATAGTGTAATCAGGGGACAGGTCATGAATAGCCGAAGCGATTTCAACACCCGAGGCACCATCAATTGCTGCGTGATGAATTTTAGTCAGTACTGCAAAGCAGCCAGATGGATAACCTTTTAGGTTATCTAAACCTTCAATAACATACATTTCCCAAAGTGGTCGTGCTCGATCCAGTGGTCTGGCATGTAAGCGTGAGGCTTGAATGCAGAGCTGGCGCCAGTCTCCTGGTTTTGGCAGGGCGATATGACGAATGTGAAATTCTGGGTCAAAAGGCCCGTCAGACTTCCAGTACGGGTGATCCAACTTAAGCGGGACTTCAACCAATACGTCGTTAAATGATTTAACTCGATGCGCGCGTTGCAAAACATTGGCCAGAATTTGTTTAAAGCCAACCATGCCATCTGGCGCAGTGGATGGGTCGTATATGCTGATGCCGCCTATGTGCATTGGCGAGTTGGCGGTTTCTAAGTATAAAAATGAGGCGTCTAGGCCAGTAAGCTGTTGCAAGGTTAGCCCTCTCGATATCTGGTTTATAAGAATTCATAATACAACGTTTTGTCTAATAATTCTGCCACCAATCAAGTCGCGATTGTGTGGTGAAATTCCGTGTGTTTTGTGATTGTTTTACCGGCATTTTTTTGGCAATAAATGTTGTTGCTTATTAGGCACTATGGTATAAACGCGCCTCAACCTAAATCGTTCATTGTTCAGATCGAGTTGTTGGGTGCTGAAATAACATTTTTTGTCTTTAAAAACAAAAACTTAAAGTGTTTTTTGGTTAACAGCTCAGAGCATTGAATTTGTCTAAACCCATACAATTTGGAGTAATACCATGTCAGACGTAACTATGCGCCAGATGCTAGAAGCAGGCGTACACTTCGGTCACCAAACTCGTTATTGGTCACCTAAAATGCGCCCCTTTATCTTTGGTGAGCGCAACAAAATTCATATCATCAATCTAGAGCAAACTTTGCCTATGTTTAATGACGCAATGAACTACATTGGTCAAATCGTAGCAAACGGTGGTCAAGTGATGATGGTCGGCACAAAACGTTCTGCTAGCACGCTTGTTAAAGAAGCGGCTGAGCGAGCAGGCACGCCGTATGTTAACCATCGCTGGTTAGGCGGTATGTTAACGAACTACAAAACAGTTAAAAATTCAATCAAACGCCTTAAAGAACTTGATACCCAATTGGTCGAAGGTCAAACAGCGCGTTTGAGTAAAAAAGAGTCATTAACACTTGACCGCGAGCGTATTAAGTTAGAGCGCAGTTTAGGTGGCATTAAGAACATGCAAGGTTTGCCAGATGCATTGTTCGTGGTAGATGTTAAGTCTGAATACATTGCGGTTTCCGAGGCTAATAAGCTTGGCATTCCTGTCATTGCAGTGGTTGATACTAATTGTGTTCCAGATGGTATTGATTATGTGATTCCAGGTAATGATGATGCGATTCGTGCGATTCGTTTATACACGGAGCAAGTTGCTGACACGATTATAAATGCTCGCCAAGCTGCGCAGATTCAATCGGCGGTTGCGGCGGGTGGTGCTGAAGCGCCTGCTGTGGCTGAAGCGCCTGTTGCAGCTGAACTAGAGGCTGAAGCGCCTGTTGCAGCAGCGCAAGAAACTGTCGATGAGGTTCCGCTTGAAGCGCCTGCTACAGAAGCAACAGGTGCGGATAAGCTAACGGATATTAACGGTATTGGCCCAGTTATTGCAGGCAAACTTGAAGCCATGGGTATTACGACTTTCAAGCAAATTGCTGAGTTAACGCCAGAAGACGTTGAGCGTATTGATGGCGAACTTAACTTTAAAGGTCGTATCGATCGTGAAGAGTGGATTTCGCAAGCAAAGGCACTTGTTTAATCAAAAATTCATACTGTATAAACACAACACTGCACGTTCTTTAGCGTGCAGTTGAAACAAATTACATTTA
>CAZOBR010000078.1:10434-11466 GCA_964578035.1 uncultured Gammaproteobacteria bacterium | reverse complement strand
CCTCATTGGAGTCTGCCGCGCCATCGTTGACCTTAAACGTAAAGCTATCACTGCCGACAAAATTCGGCGCAGGGGTATATACCAAATTCGGTGCCGTACCCGAGATCACGCCGTTAACGGCTGGACGTACTAATTCATACGTGAGCGCATCCCCTTCTGGATCGCTGCCATCTAATAGAATTGTTAACGGTGTATCTTCTGGCGTGATCAGACTTTGGCTTTGCGCGGTGGGTGCATCATTCACCGGATTGACTGTCAACATGATGGTCGCAACCGCAGAGTCCGCCGTGCCATCGTTCACTAAAAAGGTAAACGAATCGGTGCCATTAAACTCGGCATTCGGTGTATACGTTAAATTCGGCGCTGTCCCCGTTAGCGTGCCGTTTTGAGGTTGCGATTGCAGTGTATAGCTTAATGGATCATTATCACTGTCCGTCCCTGTGAGTTGCAGATCAATCGCCGTATCTTCATCGAGCGTTAACGACTGGTCTAACGCAACGGGTGCTTCGTTAACTGCAATCACATTAATCTGAATCGTGGCTTCGGCAGAATATACTATCCCGTCATTGGCAATAAACGTGATGCTATCAGTGCCGACAAAACCTTGGTTCGGAGTATAGATAAGGTTCGGTGCATCGCCGATGAGTTGTCCATTGGCAGATTGGCTAACTACACTGAAGGTCACCGCATCGCCATCAACATCATTGCCCGTTAAGGTTATATCTAGCGACTGATTCTGGTTGGTTTGCAGGCTTTGATCATCAGCCACAGGCGGTGTATTGCGGCAGTCATCAATCGGTGCATAGCGATTGACTAATTGAAAATCAATCACATCATGTTGACCGCCCGCAGCGCCCGTTCCAGAAGTGAAGCCGACAAACGCATCACTTTTGCCGAGGATTTTTGGTAAATCAAGACTTCTGACCACCATCACTGGCTTTTCAGGGCGTGTCTCTTGCTTGGCAAGACGGATTTCCAACCGTTGTGTATCACCGTGATATTCCACCCAGACATAACGTCGATCACCATCAT
>CAZOBR010000078.1:0-10424 GCA_964578035.1 uncultured Gammaproteobacteria bacterium | reverse complement strand
ATCATTAAAGCGACCTTTAATCGGCTTAATCAACTTGGAGCGGACGCTGCCGTTCACGTTGATACCAATATGGTTGCCATTGTAGTGATCGACTTTACCGTTATCCCACGTATCAAATTCAATCCCTAGGCTGTTTTTAATACCTTGATAACCAATGCCGCCGCCATTAGCACCGACATTGTTTGCCATGGTTTGTAAGACAAAGACAATACCATCGGCACCCTGACCATCTCTGTCTTGAATACCAATCGGTTTTGGAATCTGAAATGAAAATGCAGTACTAAAAGATGCGTTAAAACCCTTGTCATCTTCGAGGCGAATACTGTCTTGAATAAACGCACTACCGCCCTGACTTAGCTGTTGCGTCAAGCGGAGGAACTTATCTGCATTGGGCGTTAATATGTTGGCAGCCCCATTGAGTTTCCAGTCAGATATATCAGCAAAGGAATCGTAGTTCAGCGTAATAGCGTCATCGGGGCGACACAACGGTTTCGGCTTAACGCGAATTGAAACGGTGGCTGGCGCCGAGTCTTTTTTGCCATCATTGACGATAAAGGCAAACACATCGTCACCAACAAAATCGGGATTCGGCGTATATACCAGATTCGGTGCAGTGCCCGAAAGCGTACCGTGAACTGGAATTTGACTGATGGAAAAGGTAAGCGGATCGTTCTCCGCATCACTGCCTGTTAAGGCAATATCCACTGGTGTATTCACCACTGTTGTTAACTCCTGTTTGTTAGCAACAGGGGCTTTGTTTTGCTGGTGTGGATTGCGTTTGACGTAAAACTTCACCCACGCATAGCTGGCTTTTTTGCCATCGAAGACAACAAATTTTAAGTAATCTTTACCATAAAAGCCGGTGCGTGGGGTGTAGACCAAATTGGGCGCATCGCCTGTGAGCATGCCGTGTCGTGGATCGCGAATGACTTTATACGTTAAGGTGTCGTCACCCAAATCCGTTGCAGAAAGCTTGAAAGATTTTGACTCGCCCTGTTTTAACCACACCCTCGAATGATGGGCTATCGGTGCGCGATTCCAGTGTTGGTGATGAAAACCATGCTTTGGCTTTTTATGTTTAAAGGTATGGAATTTTTTATTAAAGCCATAACCCTGCCAATAACCGTGTTGCTGGTTATGATAGGAATAGGTCGCGTGCGATACATTCAATCCACAAAGACTAAGAACACTAATCGAAACAACTCGCAAAAACAGTGAACGCATACAAACTCCCTTTCAAACTCAAGGCAATAAATTCATTAGTTACGCAGTGAGAAAAGCCGTAAACACCGAACGCATTTACTCAATCTTGAAAAAGGGAAAGATACTACAACATCCATTCCCTGATTAGCCCCACCAACTTTCAAGACGCATTCTAATCTAAAACAAACGGCGCCTGCAACTGCATAAGCGGCTGCCACCTTAAGACGGCAAATAGCGAGGCTCTGTTTGCAGGTAGGTTTCCAGTGTCATCACAGGATAGTGTGATAGATGTTTGCGGTGCGGAAAACGTTGCGCTATTTCTTCTTTGAAGCGTTCATTGATCAGCACAAAGTCACGGATTAGCTCATAATCCGTCATTAAAAACTGTTCAAGTAAGCGATACGATTTTTCAGATGGCATTGTCATCATATTCAATGAATCACAGTTTAGTCTTGCTTTTTCCATTAGCAAGACTATTAAACACCTGTTTCTTAATGAAAAAATTATATAGGGCGGCTGATCGTGGCGATGTCATCATAAGTTAAATCCAGTCTATCACAGGCTTAAACCTTGATTGTACGCTCGCTAATGGAATTAGCGAGTATCACCGCCCAATAGCCGCTTGGTTAACGGGTTTTCTATGGACAGCAAAAAACGGATTCCGTGGAATAAAGACCGTAAAGTGAGCGAACGAATTGCGTTCGAGCAAGACCACCTGCTGGCTCTTCAGAAAATTTTTATCGACGGAGGTGAAACTCACGACTTGGCGTTGTTTATGGTCGGGATTGATACGCTCTTGCGGGTATCAGATTTGTTAAGGCTTCGCGTGCGAGATTTAGTGAAACCCGATGGCACGATCCGCGCTTCGTTCCCGTGGCAGCAGCAAAAAACTGATCATACCGTCCACCCCATTTTGACACCCTCTGCAACCGAAGCACTATTAGTGTGGGTAGGTAGTGTCTTTCTTGTTATGCAGTGCGCCTATGTAATCTTTGCGGCTTTTAAACAGCATTACACTCATGTAACATAATTATAGAGGCAAGATTGTAGAAATAAGTGATTGGGCTTATTTATATTAAAATAGTAGGAGAAGCGTTGTGGAGAGTTGTTTAAGGGTAGGATTAAGGCGAAAAGGTTGCGCTCGAAAGGATAAATGGCCTAGGAAATGGCATTTTATTTATGTTTTATTAATGCTGGCGGCATTTCCAGTGCATTCAGCAACAGATAATGAACGATCAGTTACCAAACAGTTAAATGCAATTAGCAGTTTTACTGATGCAGAAACGTTATTTGCAACCACCGCCCGTTCATTTAACTCAGCAAGCAACAATCCAGCTAGCACATTTTCAAGCTTCAGCTCGACTTCAGACTCAAACTCACCACGTGGTGAAGACTTATCTCTGGATCAATTTATTATTGGTGGTGTTAGTGCCTCTCGCAACGAGTATGAAGAGTATGTATTAGTTATTTTTACTGACGGTCAAGGCAATGTCACTGGCTTGTGTGGTGGCTCTCTAATTGCCAGAAACAAAGTATTAACCGCCGCTCATTGTGCGCAAAACAGAACGTCTACCTATTTTGTGATACCTGGGTTTTACTCGTTTCGTGATCGAATAAGGCAAAATGATTTGTTCCGAGTTAGTCGAATTGTCGATCATCCAGAGTATGTTGAAAGCACAATTAATAATGATGTTGCCGTTTTCACGTTAAACCGAAATGCAGATGGCCCATTTTTATCAGTCTTTCAGGCCGGTTCTGAATTAACTGGTAGAGAAGCGACCGTTATTGGAACAGGTTTAACGTCAACAAGACCAGACCGAGTGTCTGATTTTCTTCAAGAAGTTGACACGCCCATTATCAGCAACAGCCAGTGTAACGATCTTTATCAGCAATTTATTGGTATCCGCCCCGTCACATCCACAATGCTTTGCGCTGGTTTTGTTAACAATAGTCGCGGTTCATGCTCTGGGGATAGTGGTGGCCCGCTGATTCTTACCCTTGGCAATAAGCGTGTAATAGTCGGCACCGTTAGTTTTGGTTTAACTGATTGCGTTAACAGAGGCACAAGCGCATACGCACGAATGTCTGCCGTATCAGACTTTGTTAGAGCGCAATCACCGGAGACAAACTTTGTGTCTATCGGCACGGTTGCCCCAATGATTATGCTGTTATTAGACGATAACGAACCAGCCATTCCATTGTAGAACGCTCCGTTAAAGAGCACCCGCTATAAGATTTAGCTTAACTTTTGCGCTGGAAATAAATTAAAAAAGTTACTTGTCGTGCTTTCGGCAAGTTCTTCTAGTGGTATGCCCCTTAAATCGGCAACAAACTGTGCTGTATGGCGCACATACGCTGGTTCATTGGTTTTGCCTCGTAATGGCACTGGAGCAAGGTAGGGTGAGTCTGTTTCCACCAGAATGCGATTGAGCGGGCACTTTTCAGCTACTTCTTGCACATTTTTGGCACTTTTAAATGTAACAATGCCAGAAAAAGAGATATAGAATCCTAAGTCTAGGGCTTTTTGAGCCACGTTCCAATCTTCGGCAAAGCAATGCATAACTCCTCGGCATTGGTCAGCGCCCTCTTCCTTTAGGATACGCATTGTGTCGTCAGCGGCGTTTCGAGTATGAATAATCAAAGGTTTGTTAACCTGATTAGCTGCATGAATATGGTGTCTAAAGCGATCTTGTTGCCAAGTCATGTCTTGATCTTCAACTCTAAAATAATCCAGACCTGTCTCACCAATAGCAACGATATTTGGGTCTTGCGCAATCTCTACTAGTTCTTCAACAGTAGGTTCTTTAACCCCCTCGCCTTGATAACACGGATGTACACCAACAGAGGCAAAAATATGCTCATAATCGTGCGAGAGTTTTTGTACTTGCGGAAAGTCTTCAAGGTTTACCGACACGCAGAGCATGTGTGATACATCGTTTAAGCGCGCATTCGCTAATATGTCGGGCAAACGTTGCGCTAATTCTTCAAAATTAATATGGCAATGTGAATCAACAATTTGCATTGGAGTCAATTGGTCTGCAATTAGAAGTTAAATTGGGTGCTGTTTTGAGCACAAAACAGTGGTGTTATATTTCCAGTACTGTTTGTGCCTACTACATGGTGTGCGTAGGGCGAGTTAAAGATACTGAGGCGCCGAGTTTGTTTTCAATTAAGTTAACGGTTTTGCGCGCATCATCGCCAGTAAACTGTATACCAACACCGAGTGGACGATTACCGAGAGCCCCAGGCGGACTTACCCAAATCACTTTTCCAGAAATATGAACTGGTTCGATTTCGTCAATAATTTTGACTAATAAGAACATTTCATCGCCTAGGTTGTATTCTTTTTTGGTGGGAACAAATAAACCGCCATTTTCAACAAACGGCATATAGGACATATACAGGGCTTGCTTGTCTTTAATCGCAATTGAAATTACCGCATTACGCGGTTTGTTTTCACTGCTATCAATGCTGTCATTGGTTTCAGTACTCATAGATGCGTTATACCGTTAAAGTGCGTCATTCACAAGTATTGTCTAAGGGTCCGGCACACTTGTTTGCAGTCTTATGGAGATGATACTTGCAGATACAATAGTTTGACTTCGGTAGCACTATTACTCTTAAGCAGGAAGCGTTTGCACCTTGACGGACACAGTTTCTAAAACGAGTAGTTCATCAACGGTTGTTGCGAGCATTTTTTTAGCGTAAATCAGCTCATCAATTAATAGATGTAAGCGCTCTAAAGACAGTTTGCCGGCGACTGATTGAACCCAACTTTTCTGTACTGGAAAAAACACCGTTTGCGGGTCTTCGCTTAAACTGCAACGCAGCAGATCAGTGCTTAATTTTTGCAGAATATCAATACTTTCAAGGCCACCGATAGTTTGCCAATTTTTAGCTGCTTGTGTTGCTTCAGCGCGCCTAGTCCATAAATTATTTACGTCGGTAAATACTGACTTTAGAGACTCAAGATAGGCATTTTTATAAAGCGTGAGAGCTTGCAAAGGATGATTGTTCGCCATGGCTAAGTGTGTGGCAATTTCTGCTTCTGGTATTTGCTTTTGCAAAGCTAACCACGCTTCACCTGAGGCAAAATCAGGTGCACTAAAATTAATTAGACTGCATCGGCTGCGAACTGTTTTTGCCAGCGACGAAATATCATCGGTCACGATTAAGAATAAAGTATTTGCTGGCGGTTCCTCTAAGCTTTTAAGCAGTGCATTCGCGGCATTTCGGTTCATGGTTTCGGCTGCCATAATCAAAATAACACGGTGCGAACTAATGTGCGGATGTGTGCTTAGTGTTGTTGATAGTTTGCGTATTTGCTCAATTGTGATCGTGCGCCTAGGCTTGCCTGAATGCACTTCTAGGTAACGTTTTGCGTATTCGCCCAACAAATCGTCTTGTATCAAATTCTCAGGCATTACGACATGCAAATCTGGGTGCGATGCGGCATCAAACAAACTGGCAGACTGGCTGTGGTTATCGGTCATAACAAAATGAGCCAACGAAAATGCCAGATCTTTTTTACCTAATCCTTTGTCACCATTGAATAATAACGCGTGGTTGGCACGTTCTGGCTCTAAGGTAAGTTGTTGCCACAATTCTTGATTCCACGGGTGTACTATCGGAAAGCTAGACACTATAAAACCGCCTTCGCACTTTGTTCTTGCATAAACACGTCAAGCACCGAAAGAATCTGCTGCGCAACGTTTTCCATGCTTTGGCTGGCATCAATCACTTTAATGCGATCAGGAAACTCAGCGGCACGACCAAGATAACACTCACGCACCTTTTGTTTAAAATCTTGTTGTTGAATTTCAAAGCGATCGGGTTCACTGCGTTCCCCTGCTCTACTTTCGCCTAAGGTAACGGGTAAATCGAGTAGTAAGGTTAAATCAGGGCGTAGCTCGCCTTGTACGTGCTGTTCTAGGCGTTCAATATCGCTCATCGCCAGGCCACGCCCACCGCCTTGATAGGCATAACTGGCATCCGTAAAACGATCGCAGATAACCCAGTCACCCCGGTTGAGTGCGGGTTCAATAACCTGAGTAATATGTTGTGCACGTGCGGCAAACATTAATAACAACTCGGCTTGATCACCAATATGATCATCATCAGAATTAAGTAATAGCTGGCGAATAGATTCGCCAAACGTCGTGCCACCAGGCTCTCGGCTTTGTACAAAGCTAATACTCTGTGCGTTTAAGTAGCGCTGAATCACTGCAATGTTGGTGGATTTGCCGGCACCGTCTTGCCCTTCTATCGTAATAAATTTACCGCGCATATTATTTAGTAGGTTTGCTATAGCTGGAAAAATTACGTGGTTTACCACCAAGTTGATATTTGATGACGGCATTATTATGTTCTTTTAACGTTTCTGAAAAATAATGCGTGCCATCGCCTTTGCCGACAAAAAAGATGGCTTTTGTTGCTTGCGGGTTAGCGGCAGCTTTAATTGACGCCTCGCCCGCCATCGCGATTGGCGAAGGCGGCAAACCATAACGTGTGTAGGTGTTATACGGTGTGTCAGTCCGTAAATCTTTGCGACGGATGTTGCCATCATACGCATCGCCCATACCGTAAATAACGGTGGGGTCGGTTTGTAATTTCATCCCTACTTTCAAACGGTTATTAAACACACCAGAAATCAGCGGGCGTTCCTCCGCCGCACCGGTTTCTTTTTCGATTATCGAAGCAAGTGTGAGCAATTGATAAGCGCTTTCAACTTGCACATCATCAGCCCGGTTGTTCCACGCGTATTGTAAGATTTGGTTTAAGCGCTTATGTGCTTGTTTGAGAATGCTTAAGTCACTTGCACCTTTTTGGTAAAAGTACGTTTGTGGTGCAAATTGCCCTTCTGGATGTTTGCCCGGTGAGCCTAGTTCACGCATGACTTGCGCGTCGCTCATGTTGGGCAATTCTTGCTTAAGAATCGTATTGCTGGCCAACTGCGTGCGATAGTCTTTAAAGGTTTTTCCTTCAATTAACGTGATTGCATATTGAATGACTTTGCCTTGCTCTACTTTGGCAACTAAATCTGGAATGTTATCGATATCCACCAGCGTGTATTCGCCGGCTTTGATGCTGATATTGCGCTTATTCATAATCGCATAAGCACGAAAAATATACTTATTATCAATAACGCCGCTTTGCTCTAAATGGTTGGCCAACCATGAGATACCAACACCTGGTGGAATCGTAAGCTGGTGTTCGCGATTTTTAAGCGGCGACGAGAGCGCCTGAATGTAGATGTAGTAACCCAACGCACAGGCGAAGAAAAACACCGCGTAAAAAGTTAATCTAGCGAGTCGGAATAGCCCCATGTTCTTTCATTAAATCAAGCAACGCATGCGCCACGTTAAAATTAGTATAGTGAATGGTTTGATCAGCAAACTTATAATGCGACACAGGCCATACACCAATAACAGAGTTGGTTAAAAATACCGCATCAGCTGAGGCAATATCATCAACTGATAATGGCACAATCTCAGAGTTTAGACCAAGCGCTTTTGCTTGCGATAATACAAATTCACGCATCACACCGGCGACGCCAGCATTGTGTAAATCGGGCGTACAAAGCCTGTCGTCAACAACAATGAACACATTGGATTGAGTTGCTTCAATCACATTGTCGTGCTGATCTAAAATAAGTGCTTCATCCCAACCCGCTTGCCATTGTGAACGGGCTATAACTTGCTCAAGACGGTTACCATGTTTAATGCCAGCAAGAATTGGTTGATGTCCTAAACGAATATCAACCTGACCAAGCGTCACACCATTAGTAGCGTTTTCAATTGGATATTGAGGGTAATCATGCAGGCTTAATACGCGAGTAGCGTCAGTTGGGTTTTTCACCGGCGGATTAAGATAACCGCGGCCACCCTGCCCCATTGAAATAGCGATGCGCAATACAGCAAGCTCTATCTCTTTGGAGATACTAATAATTTCATCCCTTAATGTACGAAAATCGCACGGTATGTCTAAACGCTGACAACCAAGTGCAAGCCGTTGTAGGTGCATTGTTTCCAGTAAAACATTGCCTTGATAAACAATCGCGGTTTCAAACACATTTTGACCGTACAAGAAACCACGATCTTGCGCAGTAATGTGCTGCGTAGCTACCCCATTGACGAGTGTTGTTTGACTCATGAAAGAGGTGTCATCATAAGCATGCTTTTCTGGCCGATTACACGAAACGTTTTAACGCTAAAGTACCGTTGGTGCCGCCAAACCCAAAAGAGTTGGTCAATGCATTGTCTATGCGCATTTCCCTGGCGGCGTTTGGTACATAATCAAGATCACAACCTGCCGACGGGTTATGTAAATTAATCGTTGGCGGTGCTATTTGAGTGTGCAACGCCATAATCGTGTAAACCGCTTCTACGCCGCCTGCTGCGCCTAATAAGTGCCCTACCATCGATTTAGTTGAACTAATTGCAATATTGTCTGCGTGGTCACCAAATGCCGTTTTAACAGCCTGTGTTTCAGCCGCATCGCCTAAGGGTGTAGAAGTGCCATGCGCGTTTAAATGTTGCACTTCGTCTGGATTGATACCTGCGTGTTTTAGCGCGTTTACCATGCAACGGGCTGCGCCTTCACCGCCAGGGCTGGGTGATGTCATGTGATGCGCATCGCCGCTCATACCAAAACCCGTTAGTTCAGCGTATATACGCGCGCCACGAGCCTTGGCATGTTCGTATTCTTCTAATACAACAACGCCTGAACCTTCGCCCATTACAAAACCATCTCGGGCTTCGTCCCATGGGCACGAGGCAAGTGCTGGGTCTACGTCGCGGCTCGATAATGCCTTGGCGTTACCAAAGCCTGCAATGGCTGTTGGCGTAATTGCCGCTTCTGCACCACCAGCAATCATTACGTCGGCATCGCCGTATTCGATTAGTCTGCCTGCATCACCAATCGCATGAGTGGCCGTAGTGCATGCCGTAACCATAGCTAAATTGGGGCCTTTTAAGCCGAGCGTGATGGATAAATGGCCAGAAATCATATTAATAATGGCGCTGGGTACAAAAAATGGTGAGTCCCGGCGAACACCGCGATTGTTAATTGTGTTGGTTGCGTGTTCAATCGTTGATACACCGCCAATGCCAGAGCCCATATAAACGCCAATACGTTCTGCGTTTTGTTCGGTGACTTCTAAGCCTGAGTCTTTAAATGCGTCTAAACTGGCGGCCAAACCGAATTGCATAAACCGGTCCATTTTACGAGCTTCTTTAGCAGGCATGTAATTGCCTGCATCAAAGTTTTTGACCTGACCCGCAATTGTGCACGGATAGTCTTGTGCATCAAATAGGTCAATTTTGCTAATACCACTAACGCCGTTAGTAATATTTTCCCAATTTTCATTTAGTGTGACACCAACTGGAGAATTAATCCCCAGACCAGTGACAACGACTCGGCGTTTACTCATTGATGCGTTCCTTTAGTTATATTCGTTATATTCGTTATATTTAGTTGTGCTAGTTATACTAATCTAGTTTTGTATGGAAGATTATAACGCATTCAAAATGCAAAAAAGCCATTATCAGTCGCCTGACAATGGCTTTTTAAATAGCCAATAGAACTAATCTAGTGAATTGGCTATTTACGATAATAAATTTTATTCGCTAGCGTTATTTACATAGTCGATAGCTTGTTGAACTGTCGTGATGTTCTCAGCTTCTTCATCAGGAATTTCTGTTTCGAACTCCTCTTCAAGAGCCATGACTAACTCTACTGTGTCAAGTGAGTCAGCACCAAGGTCATCTACGAAAGATGCGCTGTTTACAACTTGGTCTTCGTTTACGCCTAACTGCTCAATTACGATTTTCTTTACGCGTTCTTCAATTGTGCTCATGAGTGTTTACCTCGTTTTTGGGGAGCTAATAAAACAGTTAATCATACTTACATTTAATCGTTAGAATGAATAACATAAAAATGGTTTGATAGATGATTCTTGGTGACTAATTGCATTTTTTAAAGAGCCAGACCTATCGATTGCGGCGCATTATATAAAAAAGCCACGAATTTGCAAAACAATTAGTAATTAAAATGACAAATGCATATTTTAGCTGATTTTATGTGAAAAAAGCTATGTCATGTACATGCCGCCATTAACATGCATTGTTGTGCCTGTTACATAAGCGCTTTCATCTGACGCAAGAAATACCACGCTTGCAGCAATATCATCGGGCTCACCTAGTCGCGCTGCTGGAATACCT
>CAZOBR010000077.1:0-11521 GCA_964578035.1 uncultured Gammaproteobacteria bacterium | reverse complement strand
CAAAAACACAAAAACACAAAAACACAAAAACACAAAAACACAAAAACACAAAAACGTAGTTAGTTCGTCTTGGTGCTATACTCATCAAAAATAGATCACCGGGGATGTAGCCTTCTTCAACGCAGCCGAACAGTTAAGCCAAAAACCGCGTCTAGGGCGTAAAAACGTAAAGCAGAATCTAAGGGGTCGTAGGAATCAAAGGGGTCGGAGTAAATTGATATTAAGTCAAGCTGGATATTAGGAAGCCTGTTGCTGAATAACAGAAGAAATAAAGGATCGCTACCTCATCGGTTTCGTTGTTTGTCTTTCATTATTTTTTGAGATCGTGTTAAGTTATCTTGGCATGCAAGTTAATACTCAGTGAGGTTGCCGTGGATCATGGTTTTTTAATATCCGTTTTTGTCTTTTTATCGGCGTCAATTTTAATTGTGCCGATTATTAAGCTTTCGGGTCTTGGTTCGGTTATTGGTTATCTATTTGCAGGCATTTTGATTGGACCTTCGGTGCTCGGCTTAATTACTGAGCCAGAAACAATTTTGCATTTCAGTGAGTTTGGGGTGGTCATGATGTTATTCATCATCGGCCTAGAGCTACAGCCTAAAGAGCTATGGCAAATGCGCTCGCGCTTAATCGGGTTAGGCGGTCTGCAAGTAGGGATTACAACTGTATTGGTTTCTGTTTCGCTATTCTTACTTGGTTTATCGCCAGCAGAAAGTCTTGTATTCGGTATGGCAATGGCGCTGTCGTCTACCGCGGTTGCGCTTCAAACCATGCAAGATCGACAACTAATGCTGACCACAACAGGGCAGTCGGGTTTTGCTGTGTTGTTGTTTCAAGACGTGGTTGTGATTGCGATGATCGCCAGTATTCCATTAATTGCAGTTAACTTTGGTGTGGCTGATGGCGTTGTTTCACAAGTAAGTGCGGACAGTCATTCTGGTAGCAGCAATGGCCTTGAAGGTTGGCAGCTCGCGATTGCGATTATTGTGTGTTTTGGCGGTATGATTTTATTTGGTCGTAAACTATTACAGCCACTGTTTAAGTTGATTGCGCGCAGTAAAGTCCGTGAAACGTTCACTGCAATTGCGCTGGCACTCGTGATTGGCTCTGCGCTGTTGATGCAATGGCTCGGCTTATCGCCTGCAATGGGGGCATTTTTTGCTGGTGTGGTGTTGGCCGATTCCGATTATCGGCATCAATTAGAACGCGACATTGAACCGTTTAAAGCTCTGCTGCTTGGCTTGTTCTTTATTTCTGTGGGCATGTCCTTAGAGTTTGGTGTTATTGCAGCCAACCCTTTAATTGTTCTTGGGTTTACGATTGCACTGGTGATATTAAAAGCGATTGTATTGCTAATCGTTGGGCGAATTTACTCGCTTGAAAGTTCATCTAACCGTTTGTTTGCCTGTCTGCTATGTCAAGCTGGTGAGTTTGGTTTTGTGATTTTTCAGTTTGCGCGCGCTGAAGGTATTTTGAGTTCAGATATTGTCTCGCAAGGTAATGCGATCATTGCGTTGTCGATGGCATTTACGCCAGTTTTACTATTGATTTACGATCAATTTACTAAAGATAGTACGCAAGAAAAAACCACTGGAGAAGCGCCTGAAAACCTTACCCCAAAAGCATTGATCTTAGGCTTTGGGCGAGTAGGTCAAGTAGCCGCTAGATTGCTTCATACGCAAGATATACAAACAACCGTTTTGGACTACGATGGTGATCATATCGAGTTTATACGTCAATACGGCTATCGTGTATTTTATGGTGATATAGCCGATATGGAGTTGTTGAAAAAAGCCGGCGCTGAAACAGCCGACTTAATTATAGTCTGCATCGACGACCCTGAAACTGCTACTCAAGTTGCCAAAGATGCAAAAGAGCAATTCCCGAATGCTAAGATTCTCGCTCGGGCTAAAGGTAGGCCGCACATGTTTGATTTGATGGCGCTTGATATCGATTTTGTTGAGCGCGAAACGGTACGCGGCGCTATCGCGTTGGGCGGCAAAGGGCTAGAATTACTTGGTTTTGATAAAGCGTATGTACAAGACTTAGAAAAACGATTTTTAATTCATGACTTCGAACTGATCAAAGATACATGGAAGCACCGCCACGATACGGATTTGCTCATTAATAAAGCGAAAACCAGTACTGAATTAATGAAGCAAACCATCATGGCCGAGATGAAAGAAGACCACGGTGAGCATAACAGTTAGTGTCAGGCGAGCAGTTTGCGTTTTTTCGACACCGCATTACGAAAAGTCATATTGAAAATAATAATGAGTGTCAAGTAAATACCTAATAGTGACAGTAGAAACACGTTTAATGTGCTGCTGGCTAACTTCTGCGTTAGGCTATAAGGCACGATGATCATTTGCGTGCCAACCACTTCGTTTAGTTTCCAACCAAAGCCGTTTTTACTACCGTATTTCGCAACCATTGAACGCGGCGCGGCTTCTGGCGTGCTATGACATTCAAGGCATGCTGGATTTGTGATGCGTATTGGTTTGGCGATATAGAGTGACTTATTGGAATTAATAATTCGAGTGCCAATAATTTCTAATTTTTCAGGTTCTTTGATAAATTTATTAATGATGTTTTCTTCCCACGGTGCTGCATTGTCTCGTGGGTTTGTAGGGTTGAATACGGCTTCTTTATAACTGTAATCGGGTTCGGTTTTTTTGAATAAATCCACTACTTGATTGGCGGCATAGGCAGGTATTGATTGCGGGTGAAAAAGTTCACCTTTGTCTAATGTTTGCATTGTTAGTGGACGTACTTCGCGCACAGTGTACGCTCTAACAGCATTGATTTGAGTCAATAAAAGTTGAGCCTGAGCAGTAATTTGTTTCAGTGCATGGTCTTCTAACAATTTTGCGTTATACAAGATCGCTGCACTTGCTGTAATCGCAAACGTGAGGCTCAGTGCAAGATTAAGTTTGGTAATTGCTTTCATAATATTTTCGCCGTCCAACTTGCTAGCTGGTTTAATATTATGTGTTAGGAATGTTTAAATAGGTTCATACCTTGAAGCACTTATTAATTCTAGGTTTCTTATAAGCACTATTTCTAAAGATTCCTTTCTTTAAGAAGAGTCGACAATTAAGTCATTTTAATTGTCGACTATCAATTCAGCTTACGAACTCAGCTATGGCTGATTCGTTGATGTCTTTTGCTACTTGCTGTGCTTAACAACCGTTCCTTCTTTCATAACAAAATCAACTTTTTCAAGAAGGCTGATGTCATCTATCGGGTTGCCTTTTACCGCAATAATATCGGCATAGCGCCCTGTCGCAATAGAGCCAATATTATCGGTTTGTCGTAGAACAGTCGCGGCGTTAATGGAAGCGGCTTGTAACGCTTGCATTGGCGTCATGCCAAACTCAACCATGCGTGATAATTGCTGAAGATTACCCCCATGTGGGTATACGCCTGCATCGGTTCCCATCACCATTTTTACGCCCGCTTTAACGGCCTTTTGAAAGTTCTCTCGTTGTACTGAACCTGTTTTGCGCTCTTTCGCTAGGCTCTCTTCTAGAATGCCGGCTTTCTCACCTTCACCAAGAATATATTCGGTAACGTAAATATCCATTGAGAGAACCGTGCCCATTTTCTTCGCAAGACGAATGCCTTCGTCATCAATAAAACTGGCATGCTCAATAGTGTCGATGCCTGCTTTGATCGCGGCATTAATACCTTCTGCGCCGTGCGCATGAGCCGCAACGGTTTTACCTCGACGATGCGCTTCCTCGGCGATTTTGGTCAATTCTTCTAAGCTGTATTGTTGAACACCCACTTTAGTGCCTTTCGATAGCACGCCGCCTGTTGCGCAGACTTTAATAACGTCTGCACCGTATTTAATGTTTCTGCGCACGGCCTTGGCTACTTCCCAAGGGCCGTCGGCAACCCCTTCGCTAACATCAGCATACTCATAAGGCAATAAGTTGTTATCGCAATGCCCACCAGTAATACCTAAAGATGGCCCAGATACAAACATACGCGGCCCAAGTACTTCGCCCGCGTTAATCGAGTCGCGCAAGGCTGCGTCCATAAAGTTTGCTGCACCTAAATTGCGTACTGTGGTGACACCGCCCATCAGCGTTTGTTTTGCGTGTAAGGTGCTGCGAATTGCCGAACGCGACTTTGAGTCTGCCAAGCGTTTATAGCCGTGTAAATCGGCACTGGCACTTAAGTGCGTGTGCATATCAATCATGCCCGGCAATATTGTCATACCGCTTAAATCAATTCTTTGATTATCACCATCAGGAATACCACTGCCGTCTATACTAATAATGCGCCCTTGGTCAATAACCACTATTGGGTTTGCAACCAACTTACCTTTTTGCACATCGACCAAGGCATCCGCAGTAATGACCGTGGCAGCTTGGCTTGCCAAGCTAACAAAGAAAAAGCAAATAAGTATTGTTAATCGTGTCATGGTTTTCCTGCTGTTGTTGTTCGTGAAATTGCAATCGGTGATCTGCCAACAAGAGTAAAACAAAACATGTGAAGATAGAAGCACGGTTAGTCTATAAGCGTTATTTGGCTTGCTACCTCTCTCCCTGCCTCCTTATAGCCTAGTTTGTTGACATGGTTGTTAAAATTCTTATATTTTGATGATGCTCAAATGAAAATACAGGATTATTTAAATGCGGTTAAAGCTCAAATCGGAAGCGCCAAGTTTATATATGGCGACCCTGTCAAACTAGACAACTACAAAGGCAAACCGCTTATATTATCTTTTTTCTGTGACGCAGCTTGCCCATTTTGTAATCTGCGAGTATTTTGAATACACGCAAAAGCATAAAGAGTGGGCGGCGCTGGGTATTGAGGTGTTAGCTGTTTTTAGTTCTTCGTCGGATGAAGTAAAAGAGTTTGTTGCTAAGCATCCGCGACCATTTCGTACAGTAGGTGATCCAGATCTAGAAGTTTATAAAACATTTGGAATTAGAAATTCTGTTTGGGGGCTTGTTAAAGCACTGCTTTTTAAGCGAGGTATTGCCAGACGGGGTATAGAGCTTGGCGCCGTGACTGATAAAAAGAACCCAAATATGTTTTTGTTGCCTGCCGATTTTTTAATTGGCCCAACAGGAAAAGTTATTGATGCTTGGTATGGTAGTGACCCAACTGATCATATGCCGATGAAACGTTTAGAGCGCTTCATCGATAAAGTTAAGTTCGCGTGAATGAAAGCAAAGGACAAAAGAGAAAAAGCCGCAGCGTCTAAGTAATCAGAGGCTCCTTAGTAATACTGTTTATTAATTTTTTGCGTAAATGTCACTAGGTTTTGATAGTTGGCGGCAAGGTCGTTGAATTCATTCTCGATATCAGACAGTGTAAAGCCACAAAGCATTGCATAAGCGGTGACATCCAGTGTGCTGATTTGATCGCCAAAGAAATAGGGTTTATTGCCTAATAAATTGGATAGACTGAGTAGTGACTGATTGGCGATCTCAAGGATTTCGTCATTGCTGTGCCTGCCCATTCCGTGATGGTTGATTTGTTTTATTACGCCACCGCGAACTATCTTTGAGATAATTTTGTTGAGTGGGAACGGAATACCACCAAAATATTGTTTCTTTAATAATTCCCAAGTTTCATCGTCTATCCAGCGCGAATGAACTAGGCACCAGTAGAAATTTTCGTCCAGTGATTTCCCTACCAGTTGTGCGATTGCGCGCTGTTCGTCGTTCAACCAATTATCTAAATCGAACTCATGATTGTTTTTGAGGTGCTTGATAATGAATGCCGAGTCGGCAACTATTGTTCCGTTGTCGTCGATATAAGGTAGCTTTGATTTAGGTGCGTTTCGTAAGTTTGTTTGTTTTGCGATAAGCTCATAATCAAGACCAGCAATGCGTAACGCTAAATCAACCTTTGTCACAAAAGGGCTAGGATCAACAAGTCCAAACGCTGAGCCAAAACCATATAACTTAATCATTTATTATCTCCTGCATTGTTTGTAATTGGGCGTCATCGAGTTCATTGCGCTTGCTAGCAAGTTTAATCGTATGTGACGCTAGCTCGCAATACGCTTGTTGTAGCTCGGGTTCCGCATTTTTTAATGCCAGAACATGTTTCTTTAGTGTTGAAGAGTCTGCGCGAGCAATTGGCCCGCTTAATGCGTTAACTGTGCCGTGCTGGTCTATGTTTTTGAGCGTGGCCGACACAATAGGTTGTATTGCTTGCCAATAAAGTGTTCTATCTAACCCCGCAAGTTCTGCCGACTGTAAGCTTAAGTCCATGAGCGTGGTTAAATAGTTACAAGCGAACACCGTTGCAGCGTGATAAGCCGCTTTGCTTTGTGTTTTGATACTTAAGGTGTTAAAGCCAAGCTGTTCAAATAAGGGCATCAAAATTGCTAAAGCTTGGGCGTCGCCTTCGGTCATTAAATAGCTTTGATGATTATTGTCAGCAAATGTGTTGAGCGCAGCTTTAAGTGTCGGAAACGTATTTAATGGATGCGTTGATGCAATAAAGCAACCTGCATTTCGTGCGCTAATTAATATGGTTGATTCAAGTGCGCCTGAACAATGTGTGACTACTGTTTGCGGTGCTAAGTCGCCTGCGATGGTCTGGCAGACTTGCTCGATAGTGCCATCGTTAACGCAAATAATTACCAAGTTAGATGCACTTAATACATCTGTGTGATCCAAATAATCTTTGCCTAATAGACTAACAGTGTGGTTATTAGCACGAAACAGCTGAGCAAGACTGGTACCTACCTTGCCTGATCCAATAATCGTGATATTGCTATTGCGTGTTGTAGGTGTTGTCGGTGTTGTCGGTGTTGTATTAGTCATCCATTTTCTTTTAATGAAGCAGATAAGGTTTCATATTCCTCGCTGGCGGTTAGCCAATCTGCTTCTGCTTGATCGAGCTCTTTTTGTAAATACGCTTGGTCGGTTAGTAACTTTTTTAGTTTGTCTTTATTTTCATCAGAATACAACTCAGTTTCGGCTAAAGCGTTTTCAATTGTTTGTTTTTCATCACCGAGTTTTTCCATTACTCGCTCGGCACGCTTGATCTTGCTCGACAAAGGTTGTAATTGTTTGCGGCGTTCAGCATCTATGCGTTTCTGTTCTTTTTTAGCACTTGCGCTATTGTCTTGGTTTGCTTTGACTTGCTCTGACTTATTATCATCGTCTTGCCCAAAATTACTGAGTTCACCACCGCGATTATGTTCAACCAACCATTTAGGGTAGTCGTCAACGCTGCCTTGAAATTCGGTAGCCCGACCGTTCGCTACCAAGATTAGTTTGTCTGAGTTCACTTTTAATAAGTGCCTATCGTGTGATACCAATACCACGGCGCCTTCATACTCTTGTAGCGCAACCGCAAGTGCTTGGCGCATTTCTAAGTCAAGATGATTGGTTGGCTCATCCAGCAATAATAGGTTAGGGCGTTGGTAGCAAATCAACGCTAAGGCTAATCGTGATTTTTCACCACCTGAAAACGGTTTTACTTTACTTGTTGCTTTGGTGCCACTAAAACCAAAGCTGCCTAAGTAACGACGTAGTTGGTTTTCGGTGGCTAGCCCGTTGTTGCACTCTTTATCTAAGATTTGCATGTGCTCCATTGGGCTATGTTCCATTTGCAATTGCTCAATCTGGTGTTGCGCAAAATAGCCAATATTAATTTCTTTGGAACTGTGATAGTTGCCCGCAGACAACTTAATTTCACCCGCCAGCATTTTGATCACGGTTGACTTGCCTGCGCCGTTTGGGCCAATCAAACCAATACGATCACCCGGCGTCATCGCGAATTCAATATGTTCAACAATCATTTGATCACCATAACCGACGCCGGCATCGTGCAAGCTTAGTAGTGGGCTAGGATTTTTCATAGGCGCAGGAATCGTAAACGAAAACGGCGAGTCAACATGCGCGGGCGCAATGCGTTCCATTTTTTCTAGGGCTTTTAAGCGGCTTTGCGCTTGTTTAGCTTTAGTTGCTTTGGCCTTAAAGCGCCGAACAAAATCTTGCATATGTTCGATTTCGCGTTGTTGCTTATCAAACTGTGATTTTTGATTGGCTAATTGCTCAGAACGGATTCGTTCAAATGCCGAGTAGTTGCCTTTATACAGTTGCGCTTTTTGATTCTCAATATGCAAAGTGCTGGTAGTGAGTTGGTCAAGAAAGTCTCGATCATGCGCAATTAAGATCAGCGTGCCCGTGTAATTGCGCAACCAACGCTCTAACCATAACACCGCGTCTAAGTCTAAATGATTGGTTGGCTCGTCTAATAACAACAAATCAGAACGGCACATCAATGCTTTAGCGACGTTTAAGCGTACCCGCCAACCACCTGAAAATTCTTTGGCTGGCTTCTCAATGTCGTGTGATTTAAAGCCAAGGCCATTTAATAGTTGCGCTGCGCGACTGCGTGCCGAGTAGCCATCAATCTCTTCATAACGAGATTGATACTTTAGAAAACGTGGATGATCTGGGTCTTGAATTTTTTGTTCAAGGTCGCGCCATTCAGCATCACCGTCTAGCACATGATCAATCGCGGCGCGTTCATTAGCGGGTGCTTCTTGGGCAACGTGCGCCATCACCCAGTCCCTTGGGATTTTAATGTCGCCTGTATCTATCACCAATTCATTGCGCAGCACTGCAAACAAGCTAGACTTGCCACAGCCATTGGCACCAGTTAAGCCTACTTTTTGCCCAGGGTGAATTTGAAAGCTGGCTTTGTCGAACAGCATGTTCTCGCCACGACGAATTGATAAATTGTCAAACTGAATCATAGCGAGCTATTGTAACGCTAAGCGTTTAGGATCAACACTATTGTTTAATCATTGTGTGTTTAATAATTGTGTTAATTTAACGATCGTGCGTAAGTTAACTTTTAATCTGGCGGTCTTATTAATTTATGAAAATACTAAAATTATCTTATTTCCTTTCAAGTTTTTTCTTTTTACAACTTATGGTGTCTAACAACGTGTCTGCAAACGAAAATCTAATCTCCGTAAAGAGCAATCATTCTGTTGAACAAACGGCTGATCGCTTTGAAGCAATTATTAAAGAAAAAGGCTTAACCTTTTTTACTCGAATTGATCATGCGCAAAATGCCGCTGGAGTAGGGCTGGAGCTTAATCCAACTCAATTGATTTTGTTTGGTAACCCAAATGTTGGCACTAAGCTTATGCAATGTGCGCCAACAACCGCGATTGATTTACCGCAAAAAGCGTTATTTTGGGAAGACACTGACGGCACCGTTTGGATGTCTTACACCAAGCCGAGTGCTATGAAGGCTGAACATTCGGTAGAAGGTTGCGACCCTATCTTTGAAAAGGTAACGGGTTTGTTGGCGAATCTAGCAAACGCAGCGACTCAATAATCTGTCTGACTAACTTTGTTGGCGGTAAGCAAGTTGCGCTGCCGCCAAATCTTCGAATGCCGTACTAACCGATTTGAATACGGTTATCGGTTCGTTATCTTGTCGGCCTTGTGCATCGCCACGACATTATTAGCTCGGCCTAAGGCAAGGCCGCATCGGTTTTATCTGCATCTAAAGCAAGCATTGGCGCTTAATTAAAATTACAAATAAACGTCAATAATGCCTGAAATTAAAATCACCGCGATCATCACAGGTGCGACAAAGCGCGTCATGACCAATAAGAATTTTGCAATGCCTAAATCCTTTTCACCAATCTCATCATTGATGATTTTTTTATCTAAACGCCAACCCACAAAACTCACAATCAGTAGGGCAGAGAATGGCAGTAATATAGTGGCGGTTAAATCTTTGTCTAAAAAGTCCATAAACTCAAGACTGTAAAGGCTCGCAAAACCAACTAGCGTCATGCTGCCGCCAACAATTAAGGCAGACTTAGCTTTGCTCATTTTAAACTGTTCACTTAAATGCGCCGTTAGTGGTTCAATTAGCGCAACTGCGGTGGTTAAGGCCGCAAATAAGGCCATGCAGAAAAATGCCGCGCCAATTAAATTACCGCCAGGGCTTGAGGTTAATGCGGTTGGTAGTGTTTGGAAGAACAAACCCGCACCTGCTTCAAAGTTCAAACCGTATTTAAAGACAATTGGGAATATTGCGAAGCCTGCGATCAGGGCAACCATTGTGTCGCTCAAGCCAATAATAAAAGCGGAGCGCTGTATGCTGATATTCTTAGGCAGGTAACTCCCGTAAGTCACCATCATTGCCATACCAAGACCAATTGAGAAAAATGCTTGGCCGAGTGCACTCACAGCAACCGAGCCATTGATTTTTGAAAAGTCTGGTGCAAACATAAAGTCAAACGCTTGTTGTGTGCCACCTGATTCCCAGCTGGTAACCACGCTATAGAGGCTGAGTAACACTAACAGGCTAAAGAATATGGGCATCAGTATTTTAGACGCCATTTCAATACCGCGGTTCACGCCGCGAGACACTAGCCACGTGGTTAGTGCAGCAAAAGTTAAAAACCAAACCATTAAGTCTGGTGGACTATCAATCATTGTGTCGAATTGGGCTGCAATCTGAGTGGGTGTTTGTTCATCAAATGAGCCCGTTAAAAATTTAGGGATATACGCCATCACCCATGCGGCCACAACACAGTAAAAACTGGCAATCAAAAAGCCGCTAATCGTACCTGCCCAAACGCCACTCACCCAAAAGCCAGAACGGTTACTGCGCGTGATTAAGTCAGCCATGCTGTTCACCGCGCTGCTCGCATTACCGCTGCGCCCAATTAAGAACTCGCACATAATCGCGGGTATGCCAATGCACAATACACAGAGTAAATAAACCACAATAAATGCCGCGCCGCCATTACTGCCTGCCTCAGCGGAAAAGCGCCATAGGTTGCCTAAACCAACGGAGCACCCAATTGCCGCCATTGTAAAAGCGAGTTGAGATGACCATTGTGCGATTCCTGAATGAGAGCTTGAAGCCATGAGCGAATCCTCCATTCGTTTTTATAATTGTTTTGGATACGTTATCCTAATTCAATTAAGAATAATAGTGCTATAAAATGTCGGTGGTCTGAAGAAGAAAAACGAGATATTAAAAAAAGCTACCACTCTCGCGTTATCGAGCAGGCCGTTTGATGACTGGGTTGAGTTTAGTGAGCACCCGACTGCCTAAGCACAGGTGGAGCGTTTTAAAGCCTGAATGGATACCAAACTATGATTGCCGTTCATTCAACGAAGCGAGAAGAATGACTGATGAGTATATGAAAGGCTACTATAGTCAGTTCAGACCTCATCAACATAATGGTGGATTATTACCAAATAAAGCGGAGCAATTGTTCTATAATTCCCCTAAATCAGTGGCCAAGATTACATTAGTCACTACACTCTGATGTACTCGATGACTCAAGTGCGAACTGCTTGAGTCGGTTTCGGTTGTTTGTTTAAGTTCGAGGTTTTAATGTTTAAATATAGTATTTTAGTCGTCATGCTATTGCTTGGGCAGATGGATTTGTACGCTGCAGAACATCGTTATAGTAACTATGTAAGCGGTAATTCTTCGCAAGAAAATTCAACACAGTTTTTAAATTTCATCGATGAAAATTTTTTTTCGTATG
>CAZOBR010000076.1:0-11537 GCA_964578035.1 uncultured Gammaproteobacteria bacterium | reverse complement strand
TTTCGGGCCAATAAAGTTCAAACCATTTTTACGGCAAAGGCGAGCAAAGCCGGCGTTTTCAGATAAGAAACCAATACCAGGATGGAGCGCATCTGCGCCTCGATTGCGCGCAATGGTCACCACTGAAAGGCCATTCAAATAACTTTCGCCCGGTGTTTGACCACCTAAACAAACGACTTCGTCTTGCTCGGTGAGCATGTCGCAGGCCGCTGAATCCATGTCAGGGTCAGATTGCACAAGTAGCACTCGGTGGCCTTGACTTTGCGCAATCCGAATCAGCTTAACGGCGGTACAACCGCGCGCATGGATTAATACTGTTTTGATTGGTCCAAGGAAATCCACCGCACGATGCACTGCACTTTCTTGTTCGGTGTTGTCCATGCTGGCGGTACCCGCGATGACTTTGGCAACCACTTCGGCCACGGTTGTATCAGGTAGCGTAATAGCAGGGTCAACTTCACGCAGTTTTTCATCCAAGCCTTCAGCAAACGGGTGTTTAACCAAGCCTTGCATTGCGCCTGGCGTATTCGCTAAGTAGTTTGAGGTAGTTGCCATGGATGGCAAGAATGATGGTACGACTACGCGGCCAGCAAACGGCATATCTGTACCGCTAAAGTAATAGGTATGCACTAATGGGTGTGTGACAAAGCTGGCTTGCGATCCGCCAGTGCAATCGCCAAAACCAAATACCACAACTGGTAAACCTGTTTCAGAAATAAAGTGCGTAATGCGATCATTTACAATCGCCATTGAAAATAACGAACTTGGGCCTTCTTTGGTTTGCATGCCGCCCGATGAGACAAAACACACAATTGGTAAACTTTGGTGCGCGCAATCAACAAGCAGGGCGCATAATTTTTCCGCGCCGGCCATATCAAATGCACCCGCTTGAAAAGCGACATTTGAGATAACTGCGCCAACTTTGGTGCTGCTGCCATTGTCTAATTTAAGATCACCGATACCCGTTACCACACCACATGGCGTGATATCGTTTTTCAAGGCCTTTTCGATTGACTGACGAAAGCCTGGAAACGACACTGGGTTTGCCGTCATCTTGTTGGCATTTGTCTCTTCAAAGTCACTAAACAACTTATCGCGAATGGCGTCGACTGATGTGAGCTTTTGGCGTTTATAGCTGCTTAACACACGTTGTACTAATAAGTCTTGGTAAGCAATGTTAAGTTGGTTCCAGAAGTCTTTGCGCTTACCAATGCGGCCAGGATTGATTTGGCCGCTGAACGATTTGCCGCTCATTTGTGTGTCGATATAGCGTGGCACTAAGACTTCGAAAAAGTAAGTGATGAGTACCAGTAATGAATCTGACATGCGCGGAAAGTTGACGCGTTTCCATTCTTCTACATCACTTAAGAACGCGCCACGCTGGTCGTATTTAACAAAGTGGGCTAACCATTTTGCAAACTCAGCTTTGGTCTCGCTGTCTACCGCGTTGCCTGCCTCGGCGCCGTCTACTTTAATTGCGCTGCTAATACTGGTTGCGACTTTTTCTAGAGAGGTATCTAGAATGTTACGCAATGTTGCTTCAGATAATGATTGAAACGCCTGTGACTCTTCGGCGATTTCGCCAAAGTTAGTAACAATATTGTTATACAGCGCATCGAATACCAAAATATCACGAAACTGTACTTGCAAGGCTTCTCGAATAGTTGGCTCTTGAAGCGTATCGAGCAGCGTGATGTCTTGTTCTGGCTTTAATAGCGTGCTGGCAGAGTTTTTATCCAGTTCAGAGAGGCGTCTGCCTAATTCCACAAAATTATACGGTGCGTCGGATTTCCAGCGATTGTACAAATACAAGCAAAGTACAAAGCAAAATCCTTTTTGTGCGCTGCGGTAGTTGCTTTGTGGGTCGCCCAGCAAAAGCGCGGTGATTTTATTGCGTTCTGTATCGAGTTCTTCAGAACGTTGTTTAAGCAAGCTCCACGCTTTTGAAAGTTGCTCGTTGTAAACCAGTTTTTCAGGATCAGACAGCCATTGTTCAAATGACTTTTGTCGCATCTGTTCTGTGCGCTGTTCTAAATCACCTTTAGGGAGTTCTTCTTCAGCTAAGCGGCCATAAACTTCAATGGTTGACGAATGAATTCGGCAGCGCATGGACAGAGAACGCAAATACATTAATGCGTGCGAATATACATTTGGGTATTCACTCAGCTCGCCATGAATTGAAAACCCAGTGGCTTTCTGTAGTGCTTCAAAATTACGTTTATGCAATTTTTCAGAGCGCACTTTTTCGACATAGTCGTTGGCAACATTTGAATTTTCTAAGACTTCGCGCTTCGCATCTGCTTCAATTTCTTGAATGCCGGTAAAAATAGCCGCAATCAGTGCGTCGTTGTTTTCACTTTCTTGATCGCTAGGATCCCAATCAATAACGCCATCAATCGCACCACTTTTATACAACTCAAATGGGGATACGCCGACATAACGCGCACTTTCTTGCCATGACAAATTATATTGTCGCGCAATGTTTGCTAAGCCTTTTGGTTGAATGGTGTTAAATGCAGCGCGGCGTACCGCTAATAATAAGTTTGTGGTTGCAAGCGGTATCGCACCGCCAGAATAACCAAGGCCATAAATGATGCCAATTGAAGGTACTTTCGCTGCGGCCATTACCGCGATCAAGCGCGAGATTGAATGTGCTTGGTTGTTTGCGTTGGCTTCTGTGCTGGCATCTGCGCCAGGTGTATCCATAAACGTAACAATTGGCACTGAACGAGCTGCGTAATCTTCTGCAAGCCGGCAAGCTTCTAGATGGTTTTCCGGTTTCCAAACACCATTATTGATATCACGGTTTTGTGCAATAAACGCTATTCGTCGCGCTTCACCATTGTATTCTAAGCTGAGTTCAACCGAATACAGCGCACCTAATTCAAATTCGTTATGAATCTTGCCACGCAGTTTTGCAACAATATCTTTTGCGCTGGGTCGTGAAGTAGACTCAGCTGCATCTAAAACTTTCGTTACGTAGTCGTCAACCGATAATTTTTTTAGTGCGTAACGCTCAGCTTCAACTTGCTTAGGGCTAAGTAAGCCTGCCACATTTTCGTGCCACTTAAAGGGGTGAGCTGTGCCGTTGAGAGATAAATTATTGGCGCGCTGTTCAACATCAGTGAATAGATCTATTGCACGCTTAGTGTGTAGTTTGTTTACTTTTTTATCGCTGGTATTCAAAGCTGGTAAAACCTCATAGCCGTGTATTTTTGGCTAAGTATGTATAGTGTACAAACCGATTAACTTGGTTACGTTAATAACTTATTTTTTACTAGGCAGACATAATTTTCTAGTCAGTCTGTTTAGTAAACCAATCTATATCAGCTTGTCATTTGTTTATTATGCTTAATCCTCAAGTATGCCATGAAATCACCTAACATTCCGAGTGGTAAATTAGGTAATTCTTGGCATTATTGCGTGAATGCATGCAGCCTTTAACTCATTCGGTGATTGGGTCATAATGATTTTTTAGTCCACACTGTATTAGGGATAAAATTGAGCGCCATTCAAATAAAATCTAGGCCACTTCCTACTGTTACCGATTCAAATGCGCTAGGGCGCGTACTCACCCAAGTGCTTGCGGCGCGTGGCGTACATACTAAAACCGATTTAGATTATGGCTTAAAACGTTTATTGCCACCCAATACTTTGGGGCAGGTGGATCAAGCGGCCGAGTTATTGGCTGAAGCAATTACGGCCGACGCAAGCATTGTTATTGTTGGTGACTTTGATGCCGATGGCGCTACCAGTTGTGCGCTTGCGATGCGTTGCTTAAAAGCTTTTGGCTTAGCAAATGTGAGTTATCTAGTGCCGAACCGCTTTGAATACGGTTATGGCTTATCACCTGAAATTGTTGGTGTGGCGGCAATGCGCCAGCCAGACATTATTATTACGGTGGATAACGGCATAAGCAGTGTAGACGGCGTGCATGCTGCACAAGCACTGGGTATGTCTGTGTTGGTAACGGACCATCATTTACCGGGTGAACAAATACCTACAGCGGATGTCATCGTGAACCCTAATTTGCCTGGTGATCGTTTTGCCAGTAAAAACTTAGCGGGTGTGGGGGTGATTTTTTATGTGATGCTAGCCGTGCGCGCGCAATTGCGAAGCATGGGCTGGTTTACTGAAACTGGCATTACAGAACCTAATATGTCGCAATTTCTCGATCTTGTAGCCTTAGGTACGGTTGCTGATGTTGTGCCGCTGGACAAAAACAACCGTATATTAGTACAACAAGGTATGCAGCGAATTCGCCAAGGTAAGGCCTGTGCGGGTATTCAGGCTCTGTTAACGGTTGGCAAGCGCAATGCAGCGCGACTCGCTTCTAGTGATTTGGGTTTTGCCGTTGGCCCAAGATTAAATGCGGCAGGTCGTTTAGATGATATGTCTGTTGGGATTGAGTGTCTGCTCAGTGATAACCCAGAGCAAGCCCTGGCATTGGCGCATCAACTCGATTCACTAAATCGAGAGCGCCGCGAAGTCGAAGCCTCTATGCAACAAGATGCATTAGCCATTGTTGAACAAATTAGTGTTGATCAAGATCATGCGCCTGCTATTTATGTGCTATCCGACGAAACATGGCATCAAGGCGTAGTCGGTTTGGTCGCTTCACGTATTAAAGAGCGCACTCATCGGCCTGTTGTGGCACTTGCACCCGGTGATAACGAAGGCGAGTGGAAAGGTTCGGCGCGCAGTGTTGAAGGCGTGCATGTGCGCGATTTATTAGCGCGGCTTGATGCGCTTCACCCAGACTTAATGAGCAAGTTTGGTGGTCATGCAATGGCAGCAGGTTTGTCATTACCGTCTAAAAATTTAGCAAAATTTGAAGTTGCCTTATCACAAGTCGCAGACGAAATGACCGCAGGCAAAGACTGGAGTCAAGTGCTCTGGACTGACGGTGCGCTTGAAGCGCATGAGCTGACAATGGAGCTAGCCGATCAATTACGTCAATCAACGCCATGGGGCCAGGGTTTTCCCGAACCATTATTTGACGGTGAATTTGATGTGCTAGACGCGCGTGTTGTGGGTGATACGCATGCAAAATTACGCTTACGCCCACTCGATGGTACGCAAATGATTGATGCTATTTGTTTTGGTTACCTAGACAGGCATGCCGAACTCCCTAGTGGCAGGGTTCGCGCAGCTTACCGTTTGGATGTTAACGAATTTCGAGAGCGCATGACTTTACAATTAATGATTCAACATATTGAATAATCTTTTGATCAACCTCATGTTAGACTTAAACAATATTTACCAACACGGAGATTTATTATGAGTTACTTAAACGTTGCAAATGGTGCCGTAGTCGCCGAATTACCCGGCGAAGCAAAAGCCGGTTTTATTCGACGTACTTATACCCATGTGGCTTTAGCGATAGCTGCGTTTGCATTAATAGAATCGCAATTAATTTCAATGGGCTTTGGTGAGCAAGCCATGGCTCTTTTAGCCACCAGTAAGTGGAGTTGGCTAATTGTATTGGGTGCATTTATGGGCGTGGGCATGCTTGCTGATCGTTGGGCACACTCAAATACCTCGCGCGAAATGCAATATGCTGGTCTTGCACTTTATGTCGTGGCTGAGGCAATTATCTTTTTACCGCTGATCTATATGGCGCAATCAAGGGCGCCTGGGGTTATCGAAAATGCAGCAGTTCTAACGGGTGCATTGGTTGCGGGTATTACCTTGGTTGTATTTACTACGCGTAAAGACTTTTCATTTTTAGCGCCGGCTTTAAAAATCGGTGGAATTGTTGCGATGGGTATTATTGTTGCATCAATTGTTTTTGGCGCTAGTTTAGGCATGTACTTTTCTGCGGTAATGATTATTTTTGCGGGTGGGTGTGTGTTGTATACAACCTCCAACGTATTGCACAGTTATCGTGAAGATCAGCATGTGGCCGCATCATTGGCATTGTTTGCGTCTATTGCACTTATGTTCTGGTATATGATCCAATTCTTGATGTCGTTTGGTAGTGATTAGGTCGTGATTAGATAGTGACTAGTCAATACTCAACGATTTAACATATCTGGAAAGTGCCGCTATCGCGGCACTTTTTTTAACATCACTTGAATAGATACAATGCAATACAAGCATATTGAAGATTGCGTAGGCAGCACCCCGCTGGTCAGGATTAAACGTCTTTGGCAAGGCGAGCATGTGACTGTGCTTGGCAAGTTAGAGGGTAATAATCCTGCGGGTTCAGTCAAGGATCGCCCAGCGCTGAACATGATTGCTAAGGCCGAAGCGCGTGGCGATATTAAACCAGGCGATACCTTGATTGAGGCGACCAGCGGTAATACAGGCATCGCCTTAGCTATGGCGGCGGCTATGAAAGGCTATAAAATGAAGTTGATCATGCCAGACAACATGAGCGAAGAACGCCGCGCGTCCATGCGCGCTTTTGGTGCTGAGCTGGTTTCTGTTACGCAAGAGCAAGGCGGCATGGAGTATGCCCGTGACTTGGCTGATGAAATGCAAAGCGCGGGCGATGGTGTTGTGTTAGATCAGTTTTCAAACCCAGATAATTGGAACGCGCATTACGAGTCTACCGGCCCTGAAATCTGGCGTGATACACAAGGCGAAGTTACTCATTTTGTAAGTTCTATGGGGACTACTGGCACGATTATGGGCGTTTCGCGTTATTTGAAAGAACAAAATAGTGACGTGGAAATTATTGGTGTGCAACCAGAAGATGACGCGCAAATCCCAGGTATTCGGCGTTGGCCAATTGAATACCTTCCAAAGATATTTGATGCCAGCCGTGTTGATAGAACCATTGATGTTGGCCAAACCTTAGCCGAAGAAACCATGCGCGCACTCGCAACCCAAGAAGGTATTTTTGCTGGTGTGTCTTCTGGTGGTGCCATGGCAATCGCTTTAAAAGTTGCGGCCGAGCAAGAAGTGCTTGGTAATAAAGCAACGATAGTTTCTATTGTGTGTGACCGTGGTGATCGTTATCTGTCTACAGGCGTTTACTAGAGCGAAACATGAATATCCTTGCGTTTGATATTGAAACTATTCCTGACGTAGATGGCGGTCGTAAGCTATATGAATTAGCTGATATGAGTGATTCGGACGTGGCCGAGGTGATGTTCGCAAAGCGTCGCGAAAAAACGGGTAATGACTTTATCGCCACACATCTACAAAGAGTGGTGGCGATTTCTGCGGTTTACCGCAATAGCCAAAAAGATCAGTTTTCAGTATGGACGCTGGGCAATCAAGACAGCTCAGAAAAAGAAATTGTACAAAATTTTTTTGATGGTATTGATAAGCACACACCAACCTTAGTGACGTGGAATGGCAGTGGTTTTGACTTACCCGTGTTGCATTACCGAGGCTTGATTAATGGTGTACAAGCGCCGCGTTATTGGGATACGGGCGAAGACGATAGCAGTTTTAAATGGAACAATTATCTCAGTCGCTTTCATCAGCGTCATACCGATTTAATGGATGTGATCGCTGGCTACAATAATCGGGCTTTTGCACCACTTGATGAAATTGCGGTATTGCTCGGCTTGCCTGGCAAAATGGGTATGAGCGGCTCAAAAGTCTGGAGCCAATATAAAGATGGCGAGATTAAGGCCATTCGAGACTATTGCGAAACCGATGCGTTGAATACGTATTTGGTTTATCTGCACTGGCAGTACGTGCGCGGCAATTTAACCGATAATGGTTTACAGCATGAGCACGAGGTTGTTAAAACCGCGTTGGAGAAAGGTGAACCGCACTTGCAAGAATTTTTACAAGTGTGGAACGACAGCTAGGGAATGGTGTTTACAATAGCGTTTAACAAGTTTGCTATAAGAGCTGAGTGATAATGCCGTATGCGCTGCAGCCAACCATAATCATAGACGCTGCTACGCCTACAACTATTCCGAGCGTGCGCTCAAAGCCTTCGCTGCCAGTCATTGCAGGCGCTTTAATTTCGCTACGCGATTGTTCAACAATCATTGTGAAGTAAAAAATATTGCAAACGAAGTAAAAGCCTTGCTAATGCTGCATATGTCATTTTTTCTACCTAAGTAATTTGTTTTTGAGCATAAACTATTTACCTATCAGTCGCAGTCTGCACTAGAATACCGCTCCTGAGATTCATCACATTAAATAAGCTCGTATAAGACTATGGCCAGACGCCGAAAACGCAAACCACTTGACCTAACACCCAAAGAAATCAAAATTGATTCAATGGCTCACGATGGCCGTGGTGTTGGTCGAGGTGAAGACGGCAAAGTTGTTTTTGTTGATTATGCCTTACCTGGTGAAACGGTGCGCTATATCCCCGTTAAGAATCATAAGAGCTTTTTGTTTGGTTCTACGGTTGAGGTGTTAGAGCAATCGGAACACCGAGTAGACCCTAAGTGCGCTGTTTTTGGGCAGTGCGGTGGCTGTGTGTTACAGCATCTTGATGAGCATGTGCAAATTCAATACAAGCAGCAGCAACTGCTGGAGAATTTTAAAAAGATTGGCGATGTTCAGCCAGAGAGTCTTTTACCGCCAATGACAGGCGCGCATTGGGGCTATCGACGCCGTGCACGTTTGGGTGCCAAGTTTGTGCCTAAAAAAGGCGGCATGATTGTGGGCTTTAGAGAGCGAAACTCAAGCTATATTCAACCGACTGAGACTTGTGAGGTTTTATACCCAGAAGTTGCTGCTTTACTACCCGATTTGCGCGCTACTTTAGAACAAACATCGTGTAATGATAAAATTCCTCAGGTTGAAATTTCGGTTGCCGATAACGCAATGGTGATGATTGTTCGACATTTAGAGACGTTTATTCAAAGTGATTTGGATTTGCTCACTGAGTTCGCCAAACGCAATTCGCAAACCGCTAATTTGCAAGTATTTTTACAGCCGGGTAATTTAAAGAGTGTGCACCCTTTGTACCCAAGCAATCCAGACCCCTTGTATTACGAATTTAAAGGTTTTGATATTAAGGTTGAGTTCTTACCTACCGATTTTATTCAAGTAAACGGCGGAATTAATAATCAACTGGTGGCGAAAACCATTGAGTTATTAGACTTGCAGCCAAACGATCGCGTATTGGATTTGTTTTGTGGCGTCGGTAATTTTACGCTGCCGCTAGCGCGTAAGTCTCAATATGTAGTGGGTGTAGAGGGCGACCAAGCATTAGTCAATCGCGCGTTACACAATAAAAAGTTAAACGGTATCGAACATTTGGATTTTCATTTTGGTGATTTGTTTAAAGAAGATATGAACGCGAGCTCGCACGGCGATTGGTTAGAGCAAAAATTCGATAAAATTTTGCTCGACCCGCCGCGCTCTGGTGCTGCAGAAATGATTAATCGACTTCCGCAATTTGGTGCATCAAAAGTTGTGTATGTATCGTGCGGTCCTGCAACCTTAGCGCGCGATGCTGGCGTAATGGTAAACCAGCATGGCTATCGGCTAACACACGCGGGTGTTATCGATATGTTTCCACATACCGCACATGTTGAATCCATTGCTGTCTTTGAAAAAGACGTTATTTAAAAAAACACTGGGCGCACATGAAATAGCGATATGCGCTAAAATCACCATATGAAATTTGTAGATGAAGCAGAGATAACCGTTGCGGCCGGTAATGGCGGCCATGGTGCACTGAGTTTTCGGCGCGAGAAATACATTCCTCGCGGCGGGCCTGATGGTGGCAATGGCGGTAATGGCGGTTCTGTGTATTTGGTTGCCACAGAGGGCTTGAACACCTTAGCTGACTTTCGTTTTGTTCGACACTATCAGGCAAAAGGTGGCAGCACCGGCGGCGGCAAAGTCAAAACTGGACAGGGAGGCGATGACTTAATTGTTAAAGTGCCTGTAGGTACCATGATCTATGATGCGCAAACGGAAGAATTAATTGCCGATTTAACCGAAGTCGATCAACCATTGGTGGTTGCGCAAGGTGGTGAAGGTGGCTTGGGCAACACCACGTTTAAGTCCAGCACTAATCAAGCGCCGCGTAAAATCACCAAAGGCAAACCGGGTGATCACCGTACTTTGCGTCTAGAGTTAAAAGTGCTTGCCGATGTTGGCCTGTTGGGTTTACCAAATGCGGGTAAATCAACTTTTTTGCGAAGCGTGTCACAAGCAACACCCAAAGTCGCTAATTACCCATTTACGACGCTATACCCTGAATTAGGTGTCGTGAGTTTAGGCATGGGTAGTAGTTTTGTAATTGCGGATATTCCTGGCTTAATTGAAGGCGCTTCACAAGGTGCGGGTTTAGGTATTCAATTTTTACGCCATTTGGCGCGTACAAAATTATTGCTGCATATCGTTGATATTGCGCCTTATGGTGATGAAGAAGCTAACTTAGCACGTGATATTTGTACGATAGCCGCTGAGCTTTCGCAGTACAGCGAACAAGCTGGGGCTGATTTAGATCAGCTTGATCGCTGGTTGGTCGTTAATAAGGTTGATGCCGTGCTTGATGAAGACCGTGATCGTATTGTTTCTGAATTGGTGGATGAACTCGACTGGCAAGCGCCAGTATATGTGATTAGCGCAATCGCGCGCACCGGCACACAAGAGTTGTGCAATGACATTATGAATTATTTGGACGCCGAGTTAAAAAGCCAACAACAAGAAGTATTTGTTTCAATACCCAGTGCAGATGAACGTGCTGCGCTAAGCGGTTATCACCCCAGCAACTCTGATGATAAGAAAGAGGGTGCTTAATGAAGCAGCGCAGCGATATAAACAATACATCTCGCTGGGTGGTTAAGGTTGGTAGTGCTTTATTAACCAATGACGGCGAAGCGCTGAATCAAAATTATATTGTTAATTTGGTTGAGCAGATTGTTGAATTAAGAAAGCGTGGTATTGAAGTGGTGCTCGTTTCTTCTGGTTCCATCGCAGCAGGTGTTAGCCAGCTGAATATGAGTGCGCGACCTGAGAAACTCAATGAACTGCAAGCGGCTGCAGCTGTTGGGCAAGCCTCACTGGTTCGTGCTTATGAGAATTCTCTGCGCCCATTTAATGTGAATATTGCTCAGCTTCTGTTAACCAATGCGGATATTGCCAATCGCGAACGATATTTAAATGCCAAACGCACACTAACCACCTTGTTGAAATTAGATGTGCTCGCAATTGTGAATGAGAATGATACCGTCGCCACCGATGAAATATGTTTTGGCGACAACGACAGCCTAGGTGCCTTAGTCGCAAATTTAATTGATGCCGATTTACTTGTGATTTTGACCGATCAAGACGGTTTGTATACGGCTGATCCAAGAAGCAATCCAAATGCTGAGCTCATTGAGCAAGCAGATGCTGGTGATACCTCATTATTGGATATGGCAACAGGCGGTACGGCAGTTGGGCGAGGCGGTATGATTACCAAGTTAACTGCTGCGCAAAAAGCCAGCAGCTCGGGCGCGTCGACCATTATTGCTAATGGCCGCGAACAAGATGTTTTGCTGCGATGTCTGCAAGGCGAGTTATTAGGTACCTTATTGCTGGCAAGTGATCGTTTAGCCTCTAAAAAACAATGGTTGGCTGGGCAAATGAAAGTAGCGGCATCCGTCACCTTAGAC
>CAZOBR010000075.1:0-11765 GCA_964578035.1 uncultured Gammaproteobacteria bacterium | reverse complement strand
GACATCGCACCTGAAATCGCCCGAACATCTGACTTTGCTTTAATTTCTAAAGCGCGGTCTTGGCTGCCTAAAATATTAGGCACAATCAATGTCGACAAAAGACCAATAATGATCACCACCACCATAATTTCAATCAAGGTGAAACCTGATTGCGTGTTACTCGGTAATCGATCAAAACCTTGTTTTGAAAAACCAAGACGATTATTTGTTCTACTCATAAAAATAACCCAATTTAAAAATTCACAATTTGTTGTAAGTTAAATACTGGCATTAAAATTGCCATCACAATAGTAAACACCAATGACCCCATCACCAAAATCATTACTGGTCCAAGCAAACTGACCATCATCGCGATGCGCGTTTGCATTTCATTCTCAGTGGCGGTGGCGGCTTTTTCAAGCATATGATCTAAGCGACCGCTATTCTCACCACTGGCGACCATATGCACCAGTAATGGCGGAAAATTACCATTACGTTCTAAAGCGCGGCCAATTGACACGCCTTGCGCCACTTCATCCGTTGCGGTATGTAAGTCTTTCTGTAAGACCATGTTGTTCATTACACCTTCACTGGCTTGCATTGAAGACAGAATCGGCACACCTGAGCCTACCATAATGGATAAGGTGCGTGACATTCTAGCTGAATCAACATTTTGTACCATCTTTCGTAAACCAGTGGTCTTTAAATACAAGCTATGCAGCCAAAAACGCGGACCTTGTTGCTGAAAGACATACCGGAACCCGACAACAAAAACCAGTAGCAGCAGTGCTACAAGCGCACCATGCGTCACTAAAAAATCCGAAATATTAATAACCGAGACTGTTAACCAAGGTAAATCCTGCCCAGTATCTTCATAAACCTTAACAACTTTTGGCACGACTAAGGTAATTAGTAATACTAAAATAGACGCACATACGACAAACAAGAAGATTGGGTAGGTAATTGCTTGTGATACCTTTTGCTGCATCGCATGGCTGCCTTCTAAATAATCTGCAAGGCGATCTAACACTTTATCGAGCGTGCCAGACTGTTCACCAGCTGAAATAGAGGCGCGGTAAATTTCTGGAAAACTGTTCGGATACAGCGCAATAGCATCAGACAATGAATAACCTTCGGTTACTAAAGAGCGAACATCGCTCATGACCGATTTAATTTTATGCCCGTCTGATTGCTTGATCACCGCGCCCAAAGTCTCTTCAACCGTCATACCAGACTCAAGCAAGGTTGCCATTTGTCGCGTTAAGATTGATAAATCATTAAGCTTGATTTTAACTTTACGAGCAGCACTGCTCTTACCTTTGCGTTCGCTTTTTTTACTAACACTTTCAGAAACGGAACTTACCTCTAGCGGCACCAAGCCTTGAGCACGCAACTCCGCACGCACTTGTTTGGCATGATCACCAGACGCAATACCTTTTACTGTTTTGCCATGTGTGTCGAGGGCTTGATATTCAAAAGCGGCCATTCAGTATTCCTATCACTTTCTCGAGTTTCCTAACATTAGGCTTGCGTGACTCTGAAAACTTCGTCAAATGTCGTTTCGCCCGCGCGAACTCGATCAAAGCCATTTTGCATTAAACTTTGCGATGTTTTGCGTGCATGATTTGATAATTCATCTTCAGCAGCTTGGTCATGAATTAAACGGCGCATGCCTTCGTTCATCTCAACCAATTCATAAATGCCTAAGCGCCCACGATAGCCTATTTGCTCGCAGGCAATACAGCCTTTGGCATGAAACAACTCTATTTCAGTATTGGCAGCTAAACCCAGCAATTCTAATTCTGCATCGTCTGGTTGATAAGCTTGTTTACAGTCATCACACAAACGGCGCACTAATCGCTGCGCTAAAACACCCACCAGACTTGAAGCAATTAAAAACGGTTCAACGCCCATATCGACTAAACGAGTTACCGCGCCAACGGCCGTATTAGTGTGCAAGGGAGAGAGAACAAGATGGCCAGTTAAACTGGCTTGCACCGAAATTTCCGCAGTTTCCAAATCCCGAATTTCGCCCACCAGCACAACGTCTGGATCTTGACGAAGAATTGATCGCAACCCTCGGGCAAAGGTTAGATCAATTTTTTCATTCATTTGGGTTTGTCCAACCCCATCTAAATCGTATTCAACCGGGTCTTCAACGGTCAGGATATTTAAACGTTTGCGATCTAATCGGTTTAACCCCGAATACAGCGTGGTTGTTTTACCCGATCCTGTTGGTCCGGTAACCAACAAAATCCCATTAGGCTTGCCAATTAGCTCTTCAAAGGTAGCCAAAATACCTTTTGGCATGCCCAATATTTCTAAATCTAAGCGCGCACTTTGTTTGTCTAACAAACGCATTACGACACGCTCACCATGCTGAGTAGGCAAGGTGGAAACACGCACATCCACTGGATGCTCTGCTACTCGCAAAGACATACGGCCATCTTGCGGCAAACGTTTTTCGGCAATGTCCATTTTCGACATCACTTTGATACGCGAGACCAACGCGCCATGAAGCTCTCGACGCGGTGATAAGACGTCTTTCAACACACCATCAACGCGAAAGCGCACAACGGACTCTTCTTCGAAGGCTTCTAAATGAATATCCGACGCATTTTCACGAATGGCTTGAGTTAACAGAGCATTGATTAATCGAATAATCGGTGCATCATCATCGGCCTCAAGTAGATCGGTAGCCTGTGGCATCTCATTCGCTAAACGCGTGAGATCGAGGCCATCATCCATATCATCCATCAATTGAGTCGCTTGGCTGCCGCCACGGTCGTAAGCAACTCGTAACTGTTCGTCAAAATCAGACGAGGATAATTTATTTAAACTTAAGCGTGTGTTTAACCGACGTTTAAGTTCACTTAATACCGTTAGCTTAGGTGTTTCAAAGCAACTGACCTCAGCAACACCATCATCTAATAGGCGAACTAAAACGTTGTGTTTTTTAGCAAAGGAATACGGTATCGGATTATCTGCACTGGCAGGTGTTTCCGAAACCTCAGGGCTTGCATCAGCTTGAGGAGTTATCAGAACGTCATCTTGTTGTTCAAAGCTGCTTTCGGCCATTGCTTTACGCTCGTCTCTACTGATTCTCAGATTTCCACTCAACGCGGTTGTCTTTATTTTTCAACTCTTCTTCTACACGAGCGTCAAGATCGTCATCAAGCTCACCGCCAGATTCAAATTTTTTCTTCTTGGGCAAGATTCGGTTAATTAAGTATTCTTTCTTTTCTGGCACGCCGTCGGGGTTTTCTTCCAAGTACTCTCGACGACGCTTGCTAACCAAAGAACCACCGTCAACTACCTCGTCATAATCATCTAACACCGGCGGTTCAGCACCTTTATTCAACAAATCATTTTTGAGAATATTGTTTCTAGAAAGATTACCTTCTAATTGAATCTCTTTGTATTTCTCTTTACTGTATTTAGCAAGCTCATCAGCCGAGCGAATGATTCTTGGTTTTAAGAAAATCATTAAATTGCTCTTATTAGCGGCTTTTTCAGTGCTTCTAAACAAGTTGCCAATAATGGGGATACGGCCTAAAAGCGGTACTCGCACTTCGACATCGTTAACGTTATCTTGAATTAAACCACCCAGCACAACCACTTGACCGTCGTCCACCTGAACAACCGCCTCAATTGAATTACGGTTAGTAATCAAATCTGCTTGGCCAGCCACACTGGTATTACTGACACTTGAAATTTCTTGAAACACATCTAACTGAATCGTGTCGCCATCGCTAATCTGCGGTGTAATTCGTAAAGTAATACCCACATCACGACGCTCAATGGTTTGAAAGTTGCTACCCACATTGGTTGATACGGCATTACCATCTGAATCTGTCTGGGTGCTGTTATTTAAACCATTATTAAATTGGCCAGTGACAAAAGGTACCTCTTGGCCTACAACAATTTCAGCTTCTTCGTTATCAAGCGTTAAAATAGTTGGAGTCGATAATATATTGCTGTTTGTGTCTGAACGCAGTGCATTAATAATCACAGTCAGATCAAAACGGCCGAAGTTCAGTAAGGAAAAATTCGTGCCGTCACCATCGAAACCTAAACTGGCAGTACCGACAACCGTGTTTGGAAAGTCACGATCTACTAAGTTACCAATGGTTCCACCACCTGTCGTTGCTGTACCGCCGCCATCAGTGCCGTCACCGGTTGTCGGCGCAGCTGTACCAACCGTTCGGGGGCCGCCTGCACTCCACTCGATACCTAGATTCGCTTGCTGATTAAGTGATACTTCCGCAATCACTGTTTCAACAAACACTTGAGCTCTTCGAAGGTCTAACAAATCGACGACGCCTTGCACGGCCTTTAATTGTGACCCCGATGCTTTAACAATTAAGGAGTTTGTCGCTTCATCAGCCTGCACATTAAAGTCACTGGATGCACCTTGGGCGCTAGAGGCCGTTACATCATTTAAAATCGAGACCAGATCTGGCGCTTTAGCGTGCTTCAAATAAATAACGTTTACATCCGATTGAATTTCACGCTCAATATCCAACTCATCAATTAATGCTTGGATTTTGATGTATTCATCATCTGGCGCCGTAATGATTAACGAATTAATTGAATCAAGCGCCTGAATGCTGACTTTGCTGGCAGCACCAGTAGCGGCGTTAGCACCGCCGCCTGTGAGCTGTGTGAGTGTTGTCGCTAGATCAGTGGCTTTGGTTTTATTCAAGGGTACAACGTGGGTATTGGCGCGTTTATCAGGCACATCAATTCGTCGAATAATTTTTAGCACGCGCTGAATGTTAGCCGCAGTGTCAGTCAGCACAACCGAGTTTGACGGCACATGCGGCGCAAAATGGCTGGTCGCTGGAATCAACGGCCGGATGATTGGCACGAGATCTTGAACCGCCGCGTGATTTAACGTAATGATTTGCGTAATCTGTGCATCATTTGTTTCTTCTGTTGGGGTGAACAAGGTTGGCGTTGGTCGCTGTTTAATCACATTACTCGGTAATACCTTGATCACGTTGCCCGAATCCACAGTAGCAAAATTGTGCACCTCAAGAATCGATAAGAACACATCATAAAGTTGATCAGGGTCAAGTGACGCACCAGAAATAACCGACACCTTACCTTTTACTCGTGGGTCAACAATAAAGTTTTTACCGCTGACTTCCGCTACGGTATTAATCAGCACTCGAATATCAACGTCTTGTAGATTAAGTGTGACTTTTGCGTTTGCCGCATTTGCTTGCTGTTGATTAGTATTTCCAGACCGTGTTTGTGCACTGGCAGGCATTATTCCAACACTAAGTGTTAAACATGCGACAACCAAACCGCTTTGCAGTTTATTGATAATTATTTTTTTATTTGTTGTTAGAGTATTCAACTTTTTTTCCATAATTTATTATCGTATTGGCAAACGCCAATTCATAACACTGGCACAACACTCTTTTATAATTACTTACACCAAAACATCATACTGAATTTAGTCATAACTAACCACGTTTATGCAATAAGCGCTTTATTGTTTAACCGCATGTTAATGTTGCTATTTAACAAAAATTTACTGCGTTTACTAAATCTTGTCTGCAATAAATGATTGCACGACTGCAATATCATCAGGCAGTACCGTATAGCGCTCCTCTTTTTTGAATAAATCACTCATGTGCTGCGGTAATCTTGGTTCAATAATATCGGCGCCTAGATCACTGCTTGCTTTTAATATCGCGTCTGGAAACTTTGCTGGATGTGCTGTCGCTAAACACACCATCGGCGTTGTCGTTGACCAGCGTTTGTCGCGCGCTGCCGCCACACCAATCGCCGTGTGTGGGTCAAGCAAATATTCACAGCGTTGATACACATCTTGAATAAGCTGCAAGGTTGCTGCGTCATCAAAACGCGCGCTCGAAAATAGCTGGCGAGCGGCACTTAATGAATCGTCGTTAAGTACCATTGAACCATCTTCAAACTCCGCCATAAGCTGTTTAATTGCAGCCCCATTGCGACCGTATAAATCAAACAACAAACGTTCGAAGTTACTCGACACCATAATATCCATACTCGGTGAAAGAGAATGCTCAAGCTGCTGCTTCGAATGATCATTATCGCTAATGCAACGATGCAGAATATCATTCACATTAGTGGCAATAATCAACTGCTCAATTGGCAAGCCCATTTGCTTGGCCAAATAACCGGCAAAGATGTCACCAAAATTACCGGTTGGCACAGAGTACGACACACTGCGTTGTGGCGCACCCAACGCTAGGCCTGAATAAAAGTAATAAACAATCTGCGCCATGATACGCGCCCAATTGATTGAATTCACGGCGACTAGCTGCCGACCATCGGGCAAAAATGATTGATCGCGAAAGCTTGCTTTAACCATATTTTGGCAATCATCAAAATTACCTTCTAGCGCAATATTAAAAACATTATCGGCTAGCACGGTTGTCATTTGCCGACGTTGCACATCGGACACGCGCTGGTGCGGGTGCAAAATAAAAATATCGATATTCTCACAACGTCGGCAACCTTCAATTGCGGCTGAACCCGTGTCGCCAGATGTGGCCCCCATCACAACCACTTTTTTATTATGTTTAGCGAGAATAAAGTCTAATAAATGACCTAAAAATTGCAGCGCAAAATCTTTGAATGCCAACGTTGGACCTTGAAACAATTCCAACACCCACTCGTTATGGCCTGTTTGTACTAACGGTGCAATAGCATCATGACGAAAGCTCACATACGCTTTATCGATGATAGCTTTGAGGTCTTCATCGGCGATCTCACCATCTACAAATGGGGAAATAATTTCAAACGCGAGCTCTTGATAATTTAAATCTGCCCAACCAGCAATTTCTTCTTGTGTAAAACTGGGTAATGTTTCAGGCACATATAAACCACCATCTTGCGCAAGGCCTGCTAAAACAACTTCTTCAAAACTTAAAACGGGAGCGTCACCGCGTGTGCTAATAAATTTCATTGGTTAGAGTAAGAAGCTTATAAGTAAAAATAATTTGAGTGCGCTGAACACTAATCTAAATGTTCAACACGAATTTTGACAACATCACCATGTACATCATTCATTGCTTGAATTTGTTCAATGGCTAGATCAATACGCTTTTCCATTGTTCGCTGCGTGATAAAAATAATCGAAACAGATTGTTCACCCTTTAACGGCTCTTTTTGGGTAATACCTTCGATACTGACATCTAATTCAGCAAAACAAGTCGACAGTTTAGACATCACACCTGCAACGTCATTTACTTCAACTCGCAGATAGTAAACGCTTTCAACCTCACTAATATTTTTAATGCTTGTTTGCGCAATATCACCAGACTGAAAACCTAGGTGCGGCACGCGTGATTGCGCAGGTGCATCAATGGTTCTTACCAAATCAACAATATCCGCTACCACAGCGGATGCGGTAGGCTCAGCACCAGCACCAGCACCATAATGCAAGGTATTACCAACGGCATCACCTTTCACCAGTACGGCATTCATAACGCCATCTACGTTCGCAATTAAACGTTTTTCAGGGATCAGTGTGGGGTGTACTCTGAGCTCAATTCCCGAATCAGTTTTCTTAGCAATACCAAGATGCTTAATTCGATAACCAAGCTCTTCAGCAAACGCAACATCAATTAAACTTAAACCCGAAATACCTTGCGTATACAACTGACTAAAATCAAGCGGAATACCAAACGCAATTGACGCCAAAATAGTAAGCTTATGTGCCGCATCGATGCCTTCTACATCAAAGGTTGGGTCGGCTTCGGCATAACCTAAAGCTTGCGCTTCAGCTAATACATCCTCGAAGGTGCGGCCTTTGTCACGCATCTCAGTCAGAATAAAGTTACCGGTGCCATTAATAATGCCCGCAACCATTTCAATTTGGTTACCAGCTAAACCTTCACGCATGCTTTTAATGATACTGATGCCGCCAGCCACTGCCGATTCGTATAAAACCGACACATCTTTTGCTTCAGCTGCAGCGAATATCTCATTGCCGTGTAGAGCAATCAATGCCTTATTGGCAGTCACTACGTGTTTGCCATTTGCAATTGCGATTAACACCAGTTCTTTGGCCAGCGTATCACCACCAATTAGTTCAACAACAATATCAATGTCCGCACTATTGACGATTTCGTACGGGTCAACGGTAAGAGCAAGCTTGCTACAATCACAAAGCCGCTCACCATTTAAATCACGAACTGATGCCACCGTAACGTCAACATGGGCGCCTGTACGGCGTGTTATTTCATTAGCGTTGCGTTGCAATACTAAGGCAGTTCCACCACCAACAGTGCCAAGGCCTAAAATGCCTACTTTAATTGTTTTCATAATTATTGTTAAACGATTTTAAATCTTGATTCTTTCTGGATGACGCAGCATTGATTTAATGCCACGTATCGCCTGACGTATTCTATGTTCATTCTCAATTAGGCCAAAACGTACATATTGATCGCCGTACTCACCAAAACCAATGCCTGGAGATACGGCAACTTTGGCTTCTTTTAATAATATTTTACTGAACTCCATTGAGCCCAACTCGGCGAAACGTTCTGGAATTTTAGCCCAAACAAACATCGTCGCTTTTGGCTTTTCAACATCCCAACCCGCCGCTTTTAACCCATCACACAGAACATCTCGGCGGCTTTGATACATGTCACGAATATCTGCAATCCAATCTTTTGCTTCAGGTGCTTCTAAAGCAAAAATTGATGCGATTTGAATTGGCGCAAACATACCGTAATCTAAGTACGACTTTAAACGCGCAAGCGCGGCAATTAATTTAGGGTTACCGACCAAAAAACCAACACGCCAACCAGGCATATTGTAACTTTTAGATAAGCTAAATGATTCAACTGCAATATCTTTTGCGCCCGGTACTTGCATGATCGACGGCGCCACATAACCATCGAACACAATATCCGCATAGGCTAAATCCTGAATTACCCAGAACTGATGCTCAATCGCCAACTCAACAATACGTTCAAAAAAATCCAATTCAACGCATTGAGCAGTTGGATTGCTCGGAAAGTTCAGCACCAACATTTTCGGTTTGGGATACATGGTCCTGAGTGCTCGATCAAGTTCGTTAAAAAAGTCGATATCTGAACCAATCGGCACATGCCGTATATCGGCGCCCGAAATAATAAAGCCATAAGGATGAATTGGGTACGCTGGATTCGGCACTAATACCGAATCTCCTTTGTCTACCGTGGCCATGGCTAAATGTGCTAAGCCTTCTTTAGAACCAATGGTGACAATGGCTTCCGAATCAGGATCAATATCCACATTAAAACGCTCACCATACCAGTTTGAAATAGCTTTGCGTAATCGCGGAACCCCTCTTGAAACCGAATAACGGTGCGTGTCTCCGCGCTGTGCTGCTTCGCACAATTTATCAACAATTGGCTGTGGAGTTGGTTGATCTGGGTTACCCATACCGAAATCAATAATGTCTTCGCCACGCGCTCGGGCGGCGGCTTTTAGTTCGCCGACAATATTGAATACGTAATGAGGCAGACGCTTAATGCGCGGAAAATCATCCATTGTAATAAACAACTTCTAAATTGTGGTGATAACAGCCCTGTATTGTAACGAGAGCGATCACGAAAGTCCGTTAAATTAGTGGCTTTTTTACAGTTTTTGCCGCAAATCAGCACTCACTATATAAAGCCAGCTCAACTCTTTAAATACGCTAACGGATTGACCGGTTTACCGTTTCTTCGAATTTGAAACTGTAATGCCGCAACGCCATATTTATTTAGTCCGACTGAACCGATTTTTTGCTGTGATTTAACACGATCACCTTCACGTACAAAAATCTCTTGATTGTGCGCATACGCACTCAAAAACAGCTCATTGTGTTTCAAAATAACTAAATTACCATAGCCTTTTAAGCCGTTACCGACATACACAACCTCACCGACGCCCGTGGCGCGCACAGCCTGGCCTTGTGGTGCTTGGATATCAACACCTTGTTGGCCTTGAGATAATGAAAAGCGTTGAATGACCTTGCCTTTGGTTGGCCAAGTCCAGTGTATTTTATTAGATATGATCGCGGCAGATTGTGCTGCCCCTGTTGTTGGGCTAGCTGTTGAGTCGTTCGATCTTGTTGTACTAGCTGTTGTACTAGCTGTTGTACTAGCTGTTGTATTAGCAGTCGAATTAGCTGCTGCAGCCGGTGGTTTGCCCACGACAATTGACTCTACTTTAACTGATGTTGGTTTTGGCTTAAAACCAATCGGTTGCGTCAACCGAATGCGTTTACCAACATGTAACTTACGCGTATCGCTCACATCATTCCAAGCAGCAACGTCGTTTGGGCTTAAGTTATGCGCAAAAGCAATGCTGTACAAGGTGTCACCTGGTTGCACATAACGGATCAAACGCCCACCGATACGTTCTGCCTCGGCGCGTTGCGTTATTGTTTCGCGTTCTGTAACAGCTGCCTTGCGCGGTGGCGCACAAGCACTGATTAGTGAGACTAAAACAACAGTAATGGTGACTTTATAGATCAAACTAAAACTTATCTTACGCAAATGTTTTATAGACGATAAAACCAATAGCGACCAAAATCAACGTGCCCCAGCCCAACCACTCAACTTGCTTATGTAATGTTGACTCCAATTTTTCACCACCCAGTTTCACCAAACCCGCAACCAAAAAGAAACGCGCACCGCGCCCAATAAGCGACATTAAAATAAAGGGAATAACCGCGACGCCAATCACACCAGAGGCAATGGTGAAAATCTTATACGGCACTGGTGTAAAGCCTGCCAATAAAATAATCATCATGCCATGTTTTAGATAGGAGGCTTGTATCTCAGCAAAGGTGTCATGGGCGTGAAAATAACTGAGTATTTGATCACCATAGGTGTCAAAGAAAAATGCACCAATCAAATAACCAAACATACCGCCCAAAACCGACATAATGGTGGTAATCGCAGCGTAGCGCCAGGCTTTATCATTATCGGCAAGCACCATGGGCGCCAACATTACATCAACCGGAATCGGAAAAAACGACGACTCAGCAAAACTGACGCCAGCCAGATAACGTTCGGCGTATTTATGTTTCGCCCACGATAAAATCGTTGTATAAATTGGTTCAAAAATTTTCATTTAGATTTTCTTTGGATACCTTAGCCAAGGCCAGCTAATCGGGGAACAAATCGAACAGCCTCAACTTCTTGCTTAACAAGCCCTGATGCGGTTTTATCAATTACAATTAATATTTGTTTGTCATCGCGACCAACTGGCATAACAACTCGACCACCTTCAGCCAATTGATCGGTTAACTCTTCTGGTACGTCTTCAGAAACCGCTGCGGCTAAAATACCATCGAATGGGGCAAATTCTTGCATGCCACTAAAACCATCACCATGACGAAACACAACATTGCGCACACCAAGGTCGTATAAAAGATCGCGTGCTTGACGGTGCAGTTTAACGATTCGCTCAATACTGATGACTTGATCGCACAATGGCGCTAAGACGGCCGTTTGATAACCACAACCCGTGCCAATTTCAAGTACCTTAGCGCGCGGTTTATTCAACAAAATTTGCGTCATCAAACCAACTGTATACGGTTGAGAAATTGTTTGGCCCTGACCGATTGGCAAGGCTGTATTCTCATATGACCGGCTAGCTAAGGCCTCATCAACAAACGCGTGGCGAGGCAAGTTGCGCATTACACTTAGAACATCGGGGTTAGTAACCCCCATATCTTCGATCAAATCAATTAAACGATGGCGCGTACGCTCAGATGTCATGCCAATACCGGCAAATTGCGGCTTTTT
>CAZOBR010000074.1:0-12123 GCA_964578035.1 uncultured Gammaproteobacteria bacterium | reverse complement strand
AGCTCTGCGCAACCAAGTTAATTGAGCCGGTTGTGCCGCTGGTGAAAATAACTTCAGCATCGCTATTGGCATTAATGAAATTTCGCACGGTCACACGTGCTGCTTCAAACAGGTCTGTTGCGCGTTGGCTTAAGGTGTGGATGCCGCGATGTACGTTGGCGTTATCATTGGCATAAAAGTTCGCAATCGTATCAATCACAGCTTGCGGCTTTTGCGTTGACGCACCATTGTCAAGATAGCTCAATGCGCAACCAGAAACTTGCTGTTGCAAGGTAGGGAAATCAGCGCGGTATTTCTCCACGTTGAATTCGGCGGTTTGTTTTTGTAGTGCTGAGGTAATCATTTGTTATCTCTTGGCTTAAACCAAGGCCTCCAGTATCACACCAAATCTTCTAGGTTGGTTAATAGCTCACCCGCAATAATGCGTGTGAGTTCTTCACGAACCGAATCAACTTTAAGTCTATCGAGCACTTCATTGGCAAATGCAAAGGTCAATAAAGCGGTGGCAGATTCGTTATCAATACCGCGCGAATTTAAATAGAAAATTGATTTAGGATCGAGTTGCCCAACGGTTGCGCCGTGCGAGCACTTAACGTCGTCAGCGTAAATTTCAAGCTGCGGTTTTGTGTCGGCTTCGGCAGTATCAGACAACAATAAATTGTTGTTCTGTTGATCTGCGTTCGTTAACTGTGCGTCTTGCGCTACAATAATTCGGCCACGAAACACGCTACGCGAATGATCATTCAATACAGTTTTATAAAATTCATCGCTGGTGCAATTAGCCACAACATGATTCACTTGCGTGTGGTTATCAATGTGTTGTCGGCCTTGCCCAAGTACCAAGCCGTTCATCTCCATATGCGCGCCTGGACCTAATAAATCAGTATTGGTGTCGTTGCGCGTAACCAAACCGCTGAGTGCAATATTGTGATTAGTGACCTGCGAGTGCGCTGCTTGATGAATAAACACCGCGCCAATATGGAACGCTTGATCAGACTCTTGTTGAATTTTAGTGTGATCAATATGCGCATTATCGCCAGCAATAATTTCGGTAATAGCATTGTTCAAATACACAGAGTCAGCAGCGCCAATATGACGTTCAACGATTGTGCACTGGGTATTTGCTTCAGCAATAATTAAATTGCGCGTATGGCTAACGGCATTACTTGTTTGATTAACAAAGTACACCTCTAGCACGCCATCCATCACAGTGCCTTTGGGCAAGTACACCATGTAGCCATCTTGTGCAAACGCCGTGTTTAAGGCCGTGAAACCGTGCTGTTCTTTTGGCAAAGTCGTGCCAAATACATCAGTAACAACAGACAAACTTAATGCGTCGTTTAAGCGGCTGATTATTATTTGTTCACTTTGAGTAGCCGTTGAAGCAGCCGTGTCTAAATGGCCGTCTACAAAGACGAGTCGCGGATTATCACTTTTGGGTAATTCAACGGCTAACGCGCTCGGCACACTGATTTTATACGCATTGCTTTTTAATGCGCGTAAATTCGTATAACGCCATTGCTCGTCGCGAATACCTGGCAAGCCAACCTTTTCAAAGTGTGCCAATGCCGCTTTGCGTTGGCTAACCAGCCATGGCAAGTCAGCCCCAACAAAAGTGAGGTCGGCATGGTTTTCTAGCCAGCTATTATTTTGATCTGCTGCAATCATTATTAGCTCGCTTGTTTTAAATCGTCAGATAGGCCTTCGATCCAGCTGTAGCCTTTTTCTTCAAGCTCCAATGCCAGTGATTTATCGCCTGACTTAACGATTCGGCCATTTGCTAATACATGCACTTGATCCGGCACGATATAGTCAAGTAAGCGCTGATAGTGCGTAACTAACACCATCGCACGTTCTGGCGAGCGCAAGGCATTAACACCATGCGATACAATTTTAAGTGCGTCGATATCAAGGCCTGAATCGGTTTCATCAAGTAATGCTAAGGTGGGTTCTAACATTGCCATTTGTAGAATTTCATTACGCTTTTTCTCGCCGCCTGAAAAACCTTCGTTAACCGCGCGCTTTAGAAATTCGTGCTTCATTTCAACTAAGTCGGCTTTTTCGCGAATCAGCTTTAGAAAGTCGCCAGCACTAATTTCGTCTTCTTCACGATATTTACGTATTGAGTTAATCGCCGCTTTGAGCATGGCCATATTGCTGACACCAGGAATCTCAACCGGGTATTGAAATGCTAAGAAGATACCTTCACAAGCGCGTTCGTCGGCTTCAAGGTCGCTAATGTCTTTGCCTAAGTATTCAATGGTGCCCTCGGTGACTTCATAGCCATCACGACCTGCAATCACGTTTGATAGTGTGCTTTTACCAGAGCCGTTTGGCCCCATGATGGCGTGTATTTCACCTGCGTTTACTTCAAGGTCGATGCCTTTAAGAATGGGGGTGCCGAAAACTGAGGCGTGTAAATTGGTAATTTTTAGCATTTCTATCTATCTCCGCCTGCGGCGTCATTCACGCTCAGGGCTGTTTATCTATCTTTGCCTGCAGCGTCATTCACGCTCAAGGCTGTTTCATACATATCTGTTGAGTTATCCCACTGCACCTTCAAGTGAGACGTCTAATAATTTTTGCGCTTCAACCGCGAACTCCATCGGCAATTCGCGGAACACTTCTTTACAAAAGCCGTTCACAATCATTGAAACTGCGGCTTCTTCCGACAGACCGCGTTGCTTTAGATAAAACAATTGGTCGTCGGAGATTTTAGAGGTGGTTGCTTCGTGCTCTAAATTGGCGCTTGGGTTTTGCACTTCCATATACGGAAACGTGTGCGCGCCGCAACGGTCGCCCATTAGCAATGAGTCGCATTGTGAAAAGTTACGCGCGTTATCCGCGCCTTTGAGTATTTTCACTAAGCCGCGATACGAGTTCTGGCCATGGCCTGCCGAAATACCTTTTGAGATAATCGTGCTGGACGTGTTCTTGCCCATGTGGATCATCTTGGTGCCGGTATCGGCTTGCTGTTTATTGTGCGTCAGGGCAACTGAATAAAATTCGCCAACCGAGTTATCGCCTTGTAATACAACGCTTGGGTATTTCCAAGTAATGGCCGAGCCTGTTTCTACTTGAGTCCACGAAATTTTTGAATTATCACCTTTGCAGATGCCGCGCTTGGTTACAAAGTTGTAGATGCCGCCTTTACCGTTTTCATCACCGGGGTACCAGTTTTGCACGGTTGAATATTTAATTTCGGCGTCTTTGTGAGCCACTAACTCAACCACTGCGGCATGCAGTTGGTTTTCATCGCGTTGCGGCGCTGTGCAGCCTTCTAGGTAGCTCACATAAGAGCCTTCTTCAGCAATGATTAAAGTGCGCTCGAACTGCCCGGTGTTCATTTCGTTAATACGAAAATACGTTGATAACTCCATTGGGCAACGCACACCTTTTGGGATAAATACAAACGAGCCATCACTAAACACTGCCGCATTGAGCGCAGCGTAGTAATTGTCTTGCGTTGGCACCACGCTGCCTAAGTATTGCTTCACCAGCTCAGGGTGTTCATGCACGGCTTCTGAAATTGGCATAAAGATAACGCCAGCCTCAGAGAGTGTTTCACGAAATGTGGTGCGCACAGACACGCTGTCGAACACGGCATCGACTGCCACGTTGTTCAACATTTTTTGTTCTTCTAGTGGAATGCCCAGTTTTTCGTAGGTTTCTAATAGCTTAGGATCGACTTGATCTAGGCTATCCAGTTTTGGCATTTCTTTGGGCGCCGAATAATACGCAATGTCTTGAAAATCAATTTTTGGATAATCAATGTGCGCCCAATCGGGTTCGGCCATTTTTTCCCAACGGCGGAACGCTTTTAAGCGGTATTCGAGCATAAATTCTGGCTCGCCTTTTTTTGCCGAAATGCGTCGTACTACGTCTTCATTCAGGCCAGGCTCAAAGGTGTCTGACTCAATGTCAGTGACAAAACCTTCTTTGTATTCGCGCTTTACCAGCTCTTTAAGTTCTTTATTTTGTTCAATTGCTTCAGACATAAGGTCTAACCGATTTGAATTGGAATATCACCAATAATGGTGACATCTTGATTGGTCGCCATTGTTTGTACATGGCGGGTGCGTACTAAGTCGCTTAATTTTTTGTTATTCAAAAACTCAAAAAACTCTCGGCTTAAGTTGGTCCATAAATTATGGGTTAGGCATGGGTTGTACTCGTCACAACTTTTGCCATCCCCGCAGGTCAGAATGATTTGCTCGTCAGCCGCCACCAAAATATCGGCTAAAGAAATCTCTTTATCCGCGCGCGCCAACATATAACCACCTTTGGCACCGCGCACGGAATTAATTAATCCCGCTTTGCGTAAACTGCCAAACAGTTTTTCTAAATACGTTAATGAAATATTTTGACGCTCAGCAATATCCGTTAAGGCCACATGATCGAGCTTGGCGTGTAGTGCCAAGTCCATCATCGCGGTAACCGCATAACGACCTTTGGTGGTGAGCTTCATAACCGTACTTTAATAGGTGATAAGTGAGATTTAAGTAAATAAATCCGAGTAATTTAGTCGGGAATCGCAGTATAGGGACGAAAAAGTCCATAAACAAGCAAAAAAGCCATTAAATTAAAGGAATTACGGAATGGTTAATGTGTGATTGGTTTAGATTTGTTTATATGACTCTTTCTTACGTGCCTGAAGAGTAGAAAGTCCGTTTGGTCACGTCGTGGTATAACATGTTACGCTTAAGTGATTAACGGAAAAACAATCAGTGTTGAACGCATACAGGCAAATAAGCAAATGTTGCTTAACGCCACGTTAAGATTGCTGCCTAAGTCAATTTATAAACCATTAAGTTGTAACTATCCCACGATGAATCTCAATATTAGCCACGAAAGTATTCTTGGTTTTGCGTTACCGCATTTACCTTATTCTGTAAGTATTTTGAAACAAATATTCCCTGATTTTGAATTATTTAAGTCAGCCGATGAAAATGATATATACAAATTACATTTTCGAAAGCCGTGAGATTGAAAATCGTTGTTTGGTGTTGCTGAAGACACTGATTATCAGGGTGATGAAACCAAAGCGACTGGCTATTGCTGTTGGTTGAAAATTCTCTCTTCTGAGATTTTTTTATTCGATAAATACCGGATAAATCAAACCTGTTTAAAAGATGCGTCGGACTTACGTTTTGGTCGAGTCGATTTTGATCCACGCGAGACTTGTCTTGAATGCGAGTTTGATTTTGGCACAGGTATCAGAGTACGCAAAGCAGATTGAGGGTTGCGGGTACGATTTATATTGGGGTGGTTTAGCTCAAACGGACTCACATGAATTTATGCTAGCTCCGGTTAAGAATCGAAATAAAATGAAATTTTTTATTCGTGACTCTCGTTGTGAAATGGCCTTAGTTAAAGAATAAAAGTTAAAGAATAAAAGTTACAAAGAAAGAGTCGCAAAATAAATGGATTTAAGTCGTCTAATTTAGCGGGATGCCTGCTCTGAATAAGTTAAGAAGTTCCACAAAAAAGGCCTGCATAAGCAGGCCTTTATAAAACGAAAAAGCAGTTTTATTTTGGAATGCGGATTTTTTGACCCACAAAGATTTTGTCTGGGTCTTCAATCACTTCGCGATTCGCTTCAAAAATTTCAGGGTACTTACTGCCGTTACCTAAAAATTTAGCCGCAATGCCCCATAAGGTATCGCCGCTTTCAATCACATAGTATTCAGGCTCAGCAACTGGCTCTGGTGCGGTTAGGTCTTCAGCCATCACCGAGCCGACACCTTTCATGTTGCCCGCCATTAATACGGTTTTTTCTTTCGCTTCAGCTGAGTCACATGTGCCGCTAATTGTGCAAACCTCATCATCGAGTGAAACGGCTAAGTCTGTTACACCTGGGTTGTTCGCTTCGATGTTTTCTTTAATTTGTTCGGCCGCATCAGCGTCACCAATACCAAATACTTTCTTGCCAATATTGGCTGCAAAATCAAATAGTCCCATTGTTTCTCCTACCTCTTACAGGCTCATTCGGGTTTTTATATTAAGGAGTGGTTATCATCCACCATCACTACAACATACACGCATAGCGTATTTAAATGCAATACCCGGTTTGATTCGTTTATTGGGCATTGAATTCACCAACTGTCTCATGGATACTCGGCAGAATTTGTTAATTAACGTTAAATCAGATACTTATACGAATGTTAAAAGGGCTTTTTAAACCAGCTTGGCAAAGCAATTCCGTTGATAAACGGCTTGATGCTGTGGCGAAAATGGACGCCGGCAAAGAGAGTGCGCAATCTACTTTATTAGAAATTGCCAACACAGATGTTGAGCAAAAAGTGCGCGATGCGGCAATCAATAAGCTGGGTTCGCCACTGCACACATTTGAATTAAGTCAAAACCATGCAGATCAAACAACACGCCAAGCAGCAGAAGCAGCGTTTTGTCGCTTAGTAGGTGCGAATAGTGAATTAAATGAGCAGGCATTTAGAAACCTTCTCGAACAAGCAGTATTTAAACAACAAAAACAAGCGCGCTTATTGTTGGTTGAACATTGCCCAATCATGGAGATTCGGCACGAACTTCTAAATGAATTATCAGAAGCTGAACAAGCTGTTTTAATCGGCCAAGTAGATTATGCGCAAACCCGCAAACTAATTGCTGAGCAAATTAGTGAAGCAGATAACTTAGAAGTGGCTCGCAAAGCGTTAACGGGCAAAGACAAAACTGCTGAAAAAATAATTCGCCAAAAGTTAGAACATATTCGAGCCACCGAAAAAGAGACGCAAGCTAATACGCAAGCCTGTGAAGAACTTTGCGAGAAAATGGAATTCATTGCTAACCACGCACAATGGCGATCTGAATTTAAGCCGCGATTTAGCCAATATAAAAACGCATGGGAATCGCTTAGTTTTAAGCCGACTCAAAACCATATTGAACGATTTACTCAAGCCAGTACGAAAGCCGCTGTTCAAGTAGAAAAGCAAACTCATGTTGAGTCAGCCATGGTTGATCAATTAAAAGCACTCGCAAATCTAGAAGATATTTGCAAGCGCGTGGCCAAGCTCGATTTACAAGCATTGCTAGAACAGAACCAAACTATTCGCTCTGAGCTTGCAGATAATTCGCAAACTTGGTTAACAAGCAGTGAAGTCATTACTGCAACGGCACCCGTATCAAACGGTTTTTTACAAGCGCAGCGCTGCTTAATGTCTGTGGCTGATTTTTGCGAAGTCGCGAATAAAGATCGATTTGAAGCAGAGGCTGATTCTGGCGCAGTTGACCAAGTTGAAATCCAGAATGCATCAGCCTACCAAAAAGCACTAAACGCAATTGAGTGGTCAAGCAGCTATCCAAGCTTGCTTGCAGTATCAGAAGCGCAAGCATTAATTGCAGATGCGAAAAAACACATTAAACAGCAAAGTGAGCAGACAAAAAACAATTTAGATAAATTGCATAAACGCATTAACCGTTTATTAGGCACTACTAATCGCGGTGATTTGCGCCGAGCAAAGAATGAGTTGTCTGCCACGCTCAAAGCCGCTGAAAGCTATTCAGGCCATGATCGTAAAAAGCTGGATGAACGGTTGGAGCAAGCGACAGAAGTCGTTAACAAAATGGTCGATTGGCAAAATTTTGCGACCGAGCCAAAGTTAATCGAATTATGCGAATCCATGGAGTCATTGGTAAAGGCCGATATGCACCCCGACAAGCGCGCACAAAAAATTAGCGCCTTACAAAAGCAATGGAAAGAGCTTGCTTATGCAGATGTGGCTGACCAGCATTGGGATCGTTTTAAAGCGGCGGCTGATTTAGCCTATGAGCCTTGCGCGGTTTTCTTTGCTGAGCGCCGTGAACAACAAGCGCAAAATTTAGCCAAGCGTGAACCCTTAGTGGCACAAATGCAATCGTTGTTAGATAACACTGATTGGGATAATGAACCAGATTACAAGCGAGTTGAAAATGGCTTACGTGACATTCAAAATGCATGGCAAAAAATTAAAGATGTTGAACGCAGCGCAGGGCAAAAACAATGGAAGCGTTTAAGCAAAATCAGAGCTGATATTTACACAAAGTTGGATGTTGAATACGACGCTAACATTGAACGAAAGAATAAAATTATTAATCAGCTTGAAAATCTGCTCGATGGTGAAATTAACGAAGACACTTTAGCAAAGCTGCAACTCGCACAAACCCGTTGGAAGCAAGTTGGTGTAACACGCCGTAAAGAAGACCAGGCTGCTTGGCAAAGATTCAAAACAACAAGTGATGCCGTCTATGAAAAGCTGCAAGACAAACGCAAAGCGAAACGTGCTGAAGAAGACGAACAACTTGACGAGTATCGAAAGATTATTAAAGCGATTTATGCGCTGGCAAAATCCGCAACTAATTTAGCTGAATCAGACCCGCAGTTTGATCAATTAAAAAATGACTATGCGCAACTACCCGCCATGCCCAAAGACTTGCCCGAAAAGTTAATAGAACGCATAGCCGCTGATTTTAGTAAAGCCAAAGAAGCTTATGCCAAAGCGCACGAACGACTTGTTCAATCTGCCAAAAATGCTGTGCTTGAAACATTGGCGAACAAAGCACAACTTTGCACACAACTTGAAGCCGCGGTTTCTGCAAAACCCAACGAATCACACAACGATATGTTGGCTGAATTAAACGCTATCGAAATTGGCGATAAAGCGCTTGAGCAGCGCTTTGCTAAACGCATCGATCAAGTAATGAACAGCAATCGCAAAGAGGCCAGCGAAGCCCGCAGACTACTGTGCATTGATGCGGAAATATTGTTAGATATTCCTAGCCCCGAAGAAGACAGAGCCCTGCGCACACAAATTCAGCTAGATCGAATGAAGCAGCAAGGACTAGTTCACAGCAAAGAACAAACCGCAAAAAAAATCAAAGAACTCATGCTCGACTGGTACTGCCTGCCAGGCGCGAAGCCAGACGTTCAGCAAGAGCTGCAGAAACGTTTTGATCAACTTCGCTTAGAAACTCGCGTTAGGCACTAAAATAAATATTTCAGTACCTAACGTTGTTAAAACTTAGCTATCTTTAACAATGGTGTGAACCTCACGTTGCGGGAATGGAATGCTAATCCCTTCTTGATCAAAACGTTTCTTCACACTTTCTGTAAAGTCGTTATGAACGCCCCAGTAATCGTCTGATTTTACCCATGGGCGAACAATAAAGTTCACACTGCTGTCGGCTAATTGATTAACTGCGACGGTTGGCGCAGGGTCATTAAGAATACGCTCGTCTTTCTCAAGTAAGGCTTCGATGACTTTGCGAGTATGATCAATATCGTCGCCATAGCCAATACCAACCACCATATCAATTCGCCGAGTGCCGGTTGATGAATAGTTCGTGATATTACTTTCAAGCACACGTGAATTAGGAATCGTTACCGCTTTATTGTCAGGCGTGCGAACTTCGGTAGTGAAAATTTTGATGCTGTTAACGGTGCCTGAAACGCCAGCCATTTCAACAAACTCACCCACACGAAACGGACGCAATAAAATAATTAAAACACCCGCTGCAAAATTAGATAAAGAGCCTTGTAATGCTAAGCCAACCGCCAAACCTGCTGCGCCAAGAATGGCAACCAGCGATGCTGTTTGAATGCCTAATTGACCGAGCGCAGCAATCACCACAATTGCGAAAAGAGCCCAGTACAACAAGCTGCCAACAAAGCCAACTAATTCAACATCCACATCATGCTTTTTCATGGTGTTGGTGGCCACATTGCTAATGCCTCGAGCGATGCGTTTACCGATAACAAAAATTACCAGCGCTATAATAATTTTAATGCCGTACTCGCTGCCGTATTTAATGGCTAGGTCAATATACTGTTGATAGGCTTCGATGTTTTTTTCCATGATTATGTGTGTTCGGTGCTTAAGTTTATTTGGAGTTTGTCGATCTAAGTAAGATTATTATTCAATCATTAAATAATGAGTAAAGTTGAAATTACTGGCCATGCTTAAAATACTTTATTGTATCGCTGACCCCACTTATAAGAGAAGTTAAACAGCCATAAACAATAAAACCACCCAAAACCTAGGGCAAAAGATACAACATAGTCCAGATATGAATCGTCCGAGGCAGAGAGCCCATTGCATTCCAGAAAACAACGATGTCTTTAATTAATTGCATAATTTTTAAACCTGTATGCTTAACTTAAAACTTGGTGTTGCCATCTTTGTTCAAGTTATTGATTTTGCTTTTCCCCAATATTTTTAACAGCAAATTTCTGAAAAAACGAAGTATTGGGTATAGAAACGCGGAAACTCTTTTGGACTTAAATACCCAGAAGTTAAGTCGATTGAAAACCCCAGACCGGCTGCTAATTAACGCCAATGCATGAATTGCATCTGATCCGTAATAGATTTGTTCACCCATCTTCAACACCATACCTTGATCAATATCTAACCCCTTAGATGTAATCTTGTTCATCACGTCGCTATTCTGCCGGGCATCGATAATCTGCAACTTACCAACACTCTCACGAATTCGAACTACCTGACAGTAGTTATTGCAAGCAGGGCATTGCTTATCGTAGACCAGAAGAATTTCTTGTTCGCTGACTGGCACGTCTAATAGAGGTAGGCCTTGTTTGGCAGTTTAATTTGCATACCTTGGTATTTGCTCAAGATTAGGCTCTATAAAAGTGGTTTTTGCCGATTCTGAAAACAGCACATCATTTGTGTAGTGGGTCAGCATGATTCATAACATCTAAGATGGGATCGTCGACTGCACCTCCAGCCAATATGACGTAACACCCTCGCACCTACACTTGCAAAGTAAGGCATCGTAATTTCAAAGCCAAATATAGCATTTAAAAATTGAGTCAATAGATATGTATAAGATATTCCTATTTGACTTGGGCACAGTTCAACTACGCTGATATTTTCATTATAAGGGTCAATACTAAAAACACTGCCCGCGCTGATGTCTCCTGCCACGATTCTGCCATGAGTTTTTTCAGGATAATAGGCAAATTGCGTGTCGGTTGCGGCCTTCATTGAACGGACGAGTAAATTGCGTATTGATTCACCCTCGAGCAGTTGAGACGTTTCGGCAATGCGTTCCCCGATTAAAGCCATATCAGCATTGTCGATAATATTTAAATAGGCGTGCACATGAGGGTAGCCTTGAAAGTGCAGCACCATGTTTGGCCCTTCAATCCGCCAAATTTGTGTGTAAGACGTAGCGTCATTGCTCTTGTCCAGCTGATGCGTACTACCGTTTTGATAAAAACTGTAATCAGAAAATAAAGAAACGTGTAGCTAATTAATGCCCCCTGCCTGCTCTAATGCCAAATACGCTTTTGTTTGCTGTTCTGGGGTATAGGCTGACAATAAGGTTGCGATCAACTCCACAGCAGTTTCTTGTGTCGCATTACTGGTATTGGCAATCTTGAGACCAGGCAATTTGTGACTAAAGCCTAAGGGTTGTATCAATAACTCACTCGGAGGCGATAACAAATAGGCTTGTTTGCGTTCGACGGAATTCAAGCTAGAGTGAAACTCGTGCATGGCATCACCGTGTGCTTTATAAGCGTTGCCCCGCACTTTATAGTTATTGTTCCCGATTTGTTGTCCGTAAGACACAGGCCCACCTAACGGGCTGCCGCTCAAAGATTCTCCGCCACGCCGAATCATATGATGGCCTCCGTTGATCACGCTTTGTCTGCGTGTTCGATCAGTTGAGTTGTCTGTGTAAACCGTGAATGTAGAGCCTTGTAATTTCCCCTCGAGCGTTATCGTATTGTGCATCCAAGCGTGACCTTGCTTAGAGAGCATTTTGTTGTAGAGCGATTGAATTAAAACTTGCTGCTGCGCATTAAATAATGTGCCGATATGCGGGACTTTATGCACTGCAATAGTATTGGTGATTTGTCGCGTGGGGTTATTCCACGGTTTGATAACATGCGCCGCTTGGGTTGGGCTTAAGCTGGCCAATAAGTGATCCAACGTGGTATTGAAATCGATAGAGTCTATGTTCTGATTAGAAACCAGATTATCAAACTTACCAGATAACAGCGCGCCAACACCTAACCCCGCGACAGTGATAAAACCACGCCGTGTTAATTCGGGTTTGGTTAGTGTGGGCATAAGCTTAAGCTAAAAATGTTTATGACTCTTGATAATA
>CAZOBR010000073.1:0-12198 GCA_964578035.1 uncultured Gammaproteobacteria bacterium | reverse complement strand
TTTTTGCTTGGACGCCGCCGCACTTTTGGGCGCTGGCCCTGTATCGCCAAGAGGAATACGCTGCAGCAGGTGTGCCAATGTTGCCAGTAACGCATGGTGGAGAATTCACACGCTTACAAATATTGCTTTATAGCTATATTTTGGTTGCTGTTACGCTAATGCCGTTCACCATTCATATGTTTGGCGGTTTTTATTTATTAGGCGCATTGTATTTAAATGCCCGTTTTATGTTCTACGTGGTTAAGTTATACCGTAATTACAGTGATGAGCTATCGAAGAAAACATTTTATTACTCGATCATGTACTTGATGTACTTGTTCGCAGTTATGTTAATAGATCACTATTTATGGGATCGGTTTTTGTTGTTGATTACTTAGCGGTTGATTGCCGAACTAAAGTAATAGCGAGTTTCTGAGTTTCTCTAAGAGTTAGCGTGTAAACAGCCGTCTTGCTAAACGGCGAACCCCTTGTCCTAAACCTTTGATTGCCATGCCAGTTTGTCCAGCAATGTCTTCTGCTCGCACATCAGTGTCATTGATCAGTTCTTTCGCAACACGGCTTTTCAGTTTAGTAATTGCGGATAGGTCAACTTGGCAAAAGTTCTTAAATATCCATTGGTTCGGTAAGTTCCATGTTCGGCCTTGGCAATAACAAGCCACAAGGTCTACCAATATCGGCTCACCCGCTGGAGTGATTAAAGTATTCGTCGGATTACGTAAGTCATTGTGTGCCACACCCAATTCATGAATTTGATTGATAGCCACCGACAATTTCTCAAAAAAAACAGGCCAATCTGGGTCGATGTTATCTAAGCGTGTGATTTGTTCTGATTCATGATACGTCATCAAAAATGAACGTTTAGTCGGTTGGTAAATTAAGTTTGGGATGCAAGCCAATGGTGCTAGTCTTTGCAGCGCTTTGCATTCGCGCCAGTTCAGAATAGGCCCCAGCAGTATGGCAAACCATTTATCAGCACCGCTCTGATCTTTGAGTACAGCACATTCGCCATCAATTTCAATTAACAGTACGTCTGGCCGTGAGCCACCACCTTGTCGAAAGGTGTGCGATGCATGATCACGAAGTTCGCTTAGTGAATATTGGGACCAGTTTACGTGCATTTGAGTGCTTGTAGTATTGAAGAGTGCATCGAATTTGCAGGCTTATTGACGAGGCAATTATGGTAACATCTCGAGCTTGAATGAGTCACTCTTTAGGCTCCGTGCTTTTACTTAATATTAATAAATATCATGCTTAATTTAGAACTTTCAGCAACCACCGCGTTAACACCATTAGATGGGCGATATGGCAATAAAGTAGCCGCTTTGCGCCCCATTTTCAGCGAGTTCGGATTAATTAAGTATCGCTCACTAGTTGAGGTTAAATGGTTACAAGCTTTAGCCGATGAAAGCAATATCGCTGAAGTGCCTGCATTTTCGGATGATACGAAAAAACAATTAGATGCAATTATTGAAAACTTTTCGGTGCAAGATGCGCAAGCGGTTAAAGATATTGAAGCGACCACGAATCATGATGTTAAGGCGGTTGAATACTTTTTAAAAGATCAATCGCAGGTCATTCCAGAAGTGAACGCCGTTGCCGAGTTTTTTCATTTTGCCTGCACGTCAGAAGACATCAATAATTTATCGTATGCATTGATGCTAAGTGATGCGCGTGAACAAGTTATTGTGCCAACGTTTAAGCAAGTGATTGATGCAATAAATTCACTGGCAAACGAAAACGCATCAGTCTCGATGTTAGCTCGCACGCATGGCCAACCCGCGTCGCCTACCACATTGGGTAAAGAAATGCGTAATGTGGTTGCGCGTTTGGAACGTCAATTAGCGCAGGTTGAGCAAGTTGAGATACTTGGTAAAATTAATGGTGCAACTGGTAACTATAATGCGCATGCCGTGGCGTATCCGGAAGTAGACTGGCAAGCGTTTTCAAAAAACTTTGTAGAATCTTTAGGCTTGGTTTGGAATCCGTTAACCACGCAAATTGAACCGCACGATTACATGGCTGAGTTGTTTCATGCCGTCGCGCGTTTCAATACGATTCTGTTGGATTTTGATCGTGATATCTGGAGTTATATCTCAATTGGTTATTTCAAGCAGCGTGTGATTGCGGGTGAGGTTGGTTCATCAACTATGCCACATAAAGTTAACCCAATTGATTTTGAGAACTCAGAAGGCAACTTAGGCTTGGCCAATGCCATGTTCGATCATCTAGCGCTTAAATTACCCGTTAGCCGCTGGCAGCGAGATTTAACTGACTCAACCGTATTACGAAATATTGGTGTTGGGTTTGGTTATACCGTATTAGCGTGTTCTGCTACATTAAAAGGTATTAGTAAACTGGCAGTAAACGACGTTGCGATTGCCGCAGACCTTGATCAAAACTGGGTTGTTTTAGGTGAGGCCATTCAAACTGTTATGCGGCGTTATGACATTCCTGAGCCGTATGAAAAGCTCAAAGAACTGACGCGCGGAAAAGACGGTATTGATCAGGCTGCATTAGAAGGCTTTATTGAAAAATTGGATGTGCCAAATTCAGTCAAAGCAGAGTTAAAAAAACTAACGCCTGCTAATTACATTGGTTTGGCAACTGTGCTTGCTAAGTCATAGTTTGCTAAGTCATTGCTTGTAATGGAACACTTTGTAATAGAACGATTTGCAATTGGCGGTTTTAATGAGTGAGCTGGTTCGTTTATCTAAGTTAATGTCACAGCGCGGCTTGTGTTCGCGCCGTGAGGCTGACCGCTTGATTGAGCAAGGGCTTGTCAAAGTGAATGGTGAGTGTGTTAATACGCTTGGCATCAAGTTTGAAGAGAGCGTTAATATTGAGCTAACAGCGCGCGCTCAAGCCATGCAAAATGATTTGTGTACCATTATGATCAACAAACCGGTTGGCTATGTCTCTGGTCAAGCAGAAGATGATTATATTCCGGCGGTTAGACTTATAAGCAAAGAAACCCATTCTGCAACTGAGCAAACAAATATGCGTTTAAAGCCGAGTCATTTTCATGGGTTGGCACCTGCAGGACGACTGGATATTGATTCACAAGGTTTGTTAGTACTGACACAAGACGGCCGTATTGCCAAACAGTTGATTGGAGAAAACACCGAACTTGAAAAAGAATATCTGGTACGCGTGAGTGGCGAAATAAGCCAGCAACAAATTGATCAATTAACTTTCGGTTTGGAGTTAGACGGTAAACCTTTAAAACGTGCAAAGGTAAAACAACTGAATAATGAGCAAGTACAAATCATCTTGCGCGAAGGTAAAAAACGCCAAATACGTCGAATGTGTGATGCGGTTGGTTTGTTTGTAACTGGGTTAAAGCGCGTACGAGTTGGTGAATTAAGACTCGGTAAGCTTGAAGAAGGCCAATGGCGTTTTGTTCAGGCAGGCGAGTTCCATCATCGCCCAAATAAAAAGAACAACAATCGGCAGCGATACAAATAAATTTACAATGTTGAAAGAAATTTTTTCCCTGACTAAGTTTTCTCTAATGTTGTTGCTTGGTTTTTTAATCCTAGTAACCACCTTTACTATTGAGTTCAATTGGCCCAATAGCATTACTTACATCGATCGGTTTATTTATCTGAATCGATTTTTTTCTGATTTTTTTCTGATATGTGCCGTTATGGTACTCCTTTGTTCGCTGGGTAAAATAGGGCGTAGCATTGCATGGCTAGTGGCGAGCGTTTTTGTTGTAATTTATTTCATTCAATCGCAATCCTACGCGACCACCGGTAAATATTTACCTGCGGTTGCTCTGGAAAACGCAGATCACGTTGATTTTTTACCACTTGATAATATTGTATTTGAAGGTTTAATTTGGCTTTTCTTTGCTTTGTTGTTTTTCAAACTTGCAAGCAATTATTTAATACGCGTTTCATGGAAGGCTGTGTTCTCTGTCACATTTGTTTTGTTGTTGATATCAACCTTAATTAAAAATGATAAAGACTGGTTAAGCCAACAAACTCAAAAAGCACGTTTTGATTTTTATAACACAGGACAAGCTGGCGTAAAACGAGTGTCGCCAATGAGTGAGTTGTTAGATACTTATGGCGAGTATCTTGAGTACTTAGAAAGACAGACTTTCATTACTGATCGTCCTAGCGATTTAAGTGAATCCACAGCCGAGTTTATCTACGATAATTTAGATTTTTTTGGCAAGCAGGAGCCTGAGTATCCATTAATACGAACCACGCATTTAGAGGTTCCCGCTTTTTTAACAGCTGCCAAAGATGGTAATACATCGAGCGGAAGTCAAGTTAATAGAAAACCTAAGAATGTCATCATTCTATTTAGTGAAGGTTTTTCGGCAAGGTTGATGGCGCCTTACAGTACTAGCTTCCCTGGCTTAACACCAAATATTGAAGCGTTTTCTAAATCAGCTATTCGAGTTAACAATTATTACAATCATACCTATGCGACGTATCGCGGTTTGGGTGGTCAATTATGCTCGATTTTTCCAGTTGGCAGGTTGTATAAAGAAGTGGATTACCATTGCCTCGGGCATGCGTTACAAGAGCAGGGCTATCGAACTCGATTTATGGTGTCGCAAACCTTAGCTAAGACAGATTTAGATCAGATTTTTAAGCAAGCCGGCATTCAAGAAGTAGATGGTTGGGAAAGTATTTCAGACATAACATCTTATGATAGAGAAGGTACAACTATCGTACCTGATCGTGTTTTGTTTGAGGGCTTGATTGAGCGGTTAAAAATTGAAGAACAAAAAGGTGCTGAAGATACGCCGTTTATGATTGGTCTGTATAATTTCGAAACTCACACAGGTGTAAACCTTACCGAACAAAATGATTCTTATAGTGGAACGGAATCTAACCCTAGGGAGTCGAGCTATGTGCTTGACACGTTTCATAACTTTGATCGTGTGTTCGGTACCTTCTGGGAGTACTTCAAAAACTCAAGCCATTTTGACGATACGATTGTGGTATTAACAACCGATCACGCCACCTATCCTGGTAAGGATTACGTCAATTTAGTTAAGCATGAAGCTGGCTTTACTCGTCTTTTTATTGATCAAATCCCCTTGCTGATATACCACCCTGATGTGACCGAGGCTGTCACAATCGATGCAAAATCTGCAACCAGTCTTGATTTTGCGCCATCGATGTTGAATTTATTGGAGTTCAACAAAACTAAAGCTCCTTTTTTGGGTGAGTCTATTTTTTCAATCAACCAAAAGCAACTTTTTACTGATATGGCTGGTGGCAGTGCTCGTATTTGGTTTACGACACCTGAACGTAATTACTGGGGTAATATTTCAGAGGGCAATTTTGAAAAAGTACGCCAAAACTTCCCAGATAAAGTAACTCGCTGGGAGTTTATAAAATATACTGAAAGCCTAGAGCGCTCCAATCATCTTTGGAAAAAAGAGGCGCCCCAATAAAAAGGGTTAACGCTGGATGCTAAATTCAAACAAGCTGTTAGTGGTGATGAGCGGTAGAGCAGTTCGTATCACTGCAGGTGATTGTCTGACAGGCACGATAGTTTAAATAATGCGAGCCAGCAAGAATTAAACCGCCAATGGATGTGGCAATTTTTTCGGCAACTGAGCCAAAGAATTCATGCCCAAAAAACGCAACAATCACTAATATCAACATACCCAAAAGACCCGTTGCGGCAATTGAGAAAAGTCGATGTTTACGACAGCCCAAAAATAGAGCGACCATGCTGGTAGGCAATACTATCCATAACATAAGCTGATGAAACAGAATGTCCTCAGCCACAGCACTTAACGTGAATATTGGGGTGAGTGTGACCAATACAGGCGCTAACAAGCAATGCATTAAGCATACGCCTGATAGTGATATTGCGAACTTGTCAATGGTGGTCGATTTGATCATGTTAAGTGCATTCATAAAAATGTAATGTGATATTATAACATTTTAAGGTAGAAAGAGAACACTTCTTTCTTTGTTGGAATTTAAATGCGTGTTTAGAGGGGTGTGAGGCTTACTCGCTCAAAAGAAACACTATGTTTCTTACTATTGACGCTCTTACAGTGTTCGGTCTTACAGTGTTAGGTAGACGACTTATCGTAAGCCGTTGTTAATGCTTTTAAGCGCAGAAGCACCAGGACACAGGCTATCTTCTTTAAGCTCGTTTAAAGGGGTTGTGGGTAGATTCAATGTTTCATGAAAGTGTTCGCTACCTTGCTCAATGTAGATCAGACCAGTCATCAGCTTGTCATCCGCTTTATGGTTTAACAATGTGCGAATTGCATTGCTTCGATCGGTTGGGTCGTAATTGTCACTCAATTTACTCAAGCGAACTGAATCACCGTTATGAAGCTGCACGTTCTGTGTTGAGCCTTTAATTTGATCGAGTGTTATTTCTTGTTCCATTGGCACAAAGTCGACTACTGCGCCCACCTCTACATGTTCACGAGTGTAGTCGTAGCTTTTGGTAGAACCTGCGTGATTATTAAAAGTAACGCATGGTGAGACAATATCTACCAGCGCAAAGCCCTGATGCGACATTGCTGCTTTGAGTAATGGTACTAATTGTTCTTTGTCACCTGAAAAGCTTCGAGCAACAAACGTGGCGCCTAACTCTAAGGCAAGTGCCACTAAGTCGATTGCTTCAAATGGGTTGACTCGACCTTTTTTATTTTTCGAGCCTTCATCCGCTGTTGCAGAATCTTGGCCTTTTGTTAATCCATAACAGCCATTGTTTTCAACAATGTAAGTCATGTTTAAATTACGGCGAATAACATGCGCAAACTGACCCATGCCAATTGAAGCGGTATCGCCATCACCGGAAACACCCAAATACAGCAAATCACGGTTTGCAACATTCGCCCCTGTAGTAACAGAAGGCATTCGGCCATGTACAGAGTTAAAGCCGTGAGCTTTATTTAAAAAATAATTTGGCGATTTCGAAGAACACCCAATACCCGACATTTTAGCAACGCGGTGTGGTTCAATATTGAGCCCCCAAACTGCTTGAATGATGGATGCGCTAATTGAATCGTGACCACAGCCTGCGCACAAGGTTGAGATGCCGCCTTCGTATGCTTTAGTAGTTAAGCCAAGTGAATTAGTTGGGGCTTCTGGGTGTCGAAAACTGGGTTTGAAAAAACTCATTATTTCATTCTCTGTTTGCTGTGTTTTTGTGCGGTGAGTATTTAGGCTACATTTACAGAGCTATTGTTTTGCTCTAGTTGCTTGGCAATTTCCGTAACAATTTTGCGGGCGCTTATTGGGTCGCCATTGAAATGCAGCACTGATTCTAGTTTTTTGGGTGCAATTTCAAGTTCATTTACTAGCAGTGTTTTCATTTGTGCATCGCGATTTTGTTCAACCACAAACACTCGATCGTGTGCTTCAACAAAATCGTTTACTTCATCATGAAACGGAAATGAAACAACCCGTAAATCATTAGCAATGTTGCCATCTCTGCTGAGAATGTCACAAGCTTCATGCGTGGCTTCCAAACTTGTACCATAATGAATAATGCCAATTTTATTTGCGCTATCGCGCTCGGTGATAATTGGCTTTGGTAAGTGCTGTGGTGCAGTTGCCCATTTAACTTCTAGGCGTTCCATATTGCGCTGATAATCATCGCCTTTTTCTGTGTACGCTGCGTATTCATTGCGAGATGTGCCGCGATTAAAGTACGCACCTTTTTCAGCATGCGTGCCTGGAATGGTGCGATAAGGTATGCCGTCGCCATCAACGTCTAAGTAACGTCCCCATTTTTGCGTGGTATTTTCTAGGTCTTCAGCGCTCATGACCTTGCCGCGATCAAAGCTACGGTTTTCATCCCAGACTAAGTCGTCGCATATGTGCTCATTCATACCCAAATCTAAATCGGTCAGCATGATCACCGGGGTTTGCAAGCGATCAGCAATGTCGAATGCATCTGCGGTTAGTTCAAAGCATTCTTTCGGTGTTGCGGGGAACAGCAACACATGTTTTGTATCACCATGCGAGGCATAAGCGGAGATTAGTAAATCAGATTGTTGTGTTCGCGTTGGCATACCCGTCGATGGGCCAGCGCGTTGTACATCGATTAAGACGGCTGGGACTTCTGCAAAGTAGGCTAAGCCTAAGAATTCTTGCATTAATGATACGCCGGGCCCGCTGGTGGCGGTAAATGATCGCGCGCCATTCCAGTTCGAGCCTATCACCATGCCAATAGCAGAAAGCTCATCTTCAGCTTGAATGATCGCAAAGTTGTTTTTGCCGGTTTGTGGGTCAACGCGCAATTGTTTGGCGTATTTTTCATAACCTTCAGCTACCGAAGTGGAAGGCGTAATTGGATACCAAGCACAAACGGTTGCTCCACCGTAAACAGCACCGAGTCCGCACGCAGCATTGCCTTCTAACAGCACCTTACCATCGTTTTTGTTAGATCGTTTAAGTTGCAACGGTAGTGGCTTATCAAACGCTTTTTTGGCTTCATCAAAGCCGAGTTGTAATGCCGATACATTCGGTGCAATCAGTTTTGGTTTTTTTGCAAAGGTGTCATTCACAATGCTTTCAAGCGCTGAAAACTCTATGCCAATCAAGTACGACAGTGATCCGACATAAATAATGTTTTTAAACAGCTGACGTAAGCGTGGATTCTCAAAGTTGTCGTTCGTTATTTGTGTCAGCGGCAAACCGATGTAGTGAATGTCATCACGAATCAACTTAAAGTTAAGTGGGTAGGTGCTGTCGTAGAAAAAGTAACCGCCGGGGCACACTTCTTCAACGTCTTGCGTCATGCTTTGCGGGTTAACAGAGACCATTAATTCGACTTGGCCGCCACGTCGGCCTAAATACCCATCATCATTAATACGCACCTCATACCAAGTGGGTGCGCCTTGAATGTTAGACGGGAAAATATTGCGTGGGCTAACAGGGATGCCCATGCGAAAAATCGCTTTGGCAAACATACTGTTAGCGCTGGCCGAGCCTGAACCATTTACATTTGCGAACTTAACCACAAAGTCATTAAAGATGGTTTCCATAACGTTTGTCTGTTTATCTGACGTGTTATCTAAAGAGCTCATGCTGCTTGCTCCTGTTTGCGGCCACCTACTTGTTCAACCAGAATTGGCGCGGGTTCATTGCCGGCTTTGGTCACGGTGTATAAGTACTTTTGCATATCCCAAGCCGATGTTGGGCAACGTTCTGCGCATAAACCGCAATGCAGGCAGACATCCTCATCTTTAACCATGATACGGCCGGTTGGTAAATCAGATGATACGTATAAGTCTTGCTCTTTGTTTAGACTTGGTGCGTTTAGCTTATCTCTTAAGCTCGATTCTTCATCGTTGTTCAGAAATGTAATGCAATTAGTTGGGCAGATATCTGTACAGCCATCACACTCAATGCATTTTTCTTCAACAAACACAGTTTGAACATCACAGTTCAAGCAACGCTCGGCTTCAGTAAATGCCACTTCAGGACTGAAACCTAATTCCGATTCAATCTTTCGGCTGGACAGCGCTTGTTCAACGGGTAAATGAGCAGAAGCTTGGCGATCATCATCAATCACTTCACTGTCATAGGCCCACTGATGTATGCCCATCTTAGTGCTAACTAAATTCGTGCCGGGGGCAGGCCGTTCATCCGTTACGGATTTGCCATTTAAAAATAAATCGATTGATATTGCTGCTTGGTGACCGTGCGCGACGGCAGTAATAATATTCTCTGGGCCAAACGCGGCATCGCCACCAAAAAAGACTTTTTGATTGCTTGACTGGAAGCTGACTTTATCAACCACAGGCATGTCCCATTCGCCGAATTCAATACCAATATTGCGTTCAATCCAAGGGAATGCATTGTCTTGGCCAATCGCCATAATCGCATCGGTGCATTCAATCGTAACAATCTCGCCCGTTTCTTTGATTGTACGTTTGCCGTTTTCGTCGTAGCTTGATTCAACTACGTTAAATGTCATTGCGGTTAATTTACCGTCTTCAATAATAAATTCGCGTGGACTGTGATTGGCCAAAATTGGAATACCTTCGGCCAAGGTATCTTCTTTTTCCCAAGGCGAGGCTTTCATTGTTTCATAGGTAGAGCGCACCGTAACATGCACATCACTGCCACCGATACGTTTCGCGGTTCTGCAACAGTCCATTGCGGTGTTACCACCACCAACGATCACAACTTTCTCACCAATTTTATCAATGTGTTCAAATGCAACATTCTCAAGCCAGTTAATGCCTATGTGAACATTGTCCCCTGCTTTTTCGCGACCTGGAATATTTAAGTCTTTACCTTTAGGTGCACCCGTACCGACAAATACTGCGTCGTAGCCTTTGTCGAGTATGTCTTTCATGCTTTCAACGCGCGTATTGAATATGTTGGATACGCCCATGTCTAAGACATAGTTGACTTCTTGATCAAGCACTTCTTCAGGTAAACGAAACGACGGAATCTGGCTGCGCATGAAACCGCCAGCTTTTGAGTTTTCATCGTATAAGTCGACTTCATAGCCCAATGGCATTAAATCGCGCGCCACAGTCAATGAAGCCGGACCTGCGCCAATAAGGGCAATCTTCTTGCCGTTTTTATTGGTCGGAATATTCGGTAATCGTGCATCCACCGAAGCATCATCTTTGTTGTCAGCAGCCACCCGTTTTAAGCGACAAATAGCAACGGGTTCTTCGTCGACACGTCCGCGACGACACGCTGGTTCACAAGGTCGATCACAGGTTCTGCCTAAAACACCAGGAAATACATTAGACTCCCAGTTGACCATATAGGCATCTGAGTAGCGGCGTTGGCCGATTAATCTTATGTATTCTGGAACGGGAGTATGTGCAGGACACGCATACTGGCAATCGACGACTTTGTGAAAGTATTCTGGGTTGCTTATGTCTGTCGCTTTCATTAGCTTTTGTTGTATTTGTTTAGCAAATATTCGATATTTTTTGATTATACGAATAGATGGGTGAAATAGCCATAAACTTTATTTTGATATCTTTATAACAAAACATTATAAAAAGAACTTGCTAACAATTGAGCATTACCACCAATATTTCCCCCACATATTTGGGTTAGCCCAATTGTCTGCATTGAGCCAATCTGGCGTTTTTTTATAATCGTGAATGTTGTATTTAAACAAGCCATAACGCTTGTCCTCGAGGCTATAAATTGCGACTTTTGATAATGCAAAACTAAATAGGTCGATTAAGTGCCAGTCAGTGTTATTTATCGATTGGCTTATTGGTAGACAAATGCAATATTGTGGGCTCAAAACATCGCGCAAACGAGATAATGTTTGTTGGCCTTGGATTTTGTTTAAATGTTCAAACCAGTTCAATGCAATCGCAACATCGAAGCGTTCTTCGAGCTTCGTTAACTCGTCAAATTCCGCGCTTGCTAGCTGTGTGACTGCGCAACTTTGGTTAAGTATTTTCTTTTGCTCAATATAATCAGTTAAGAACTCAGCACTCACATCACCTAATAGCAAAATACGATTTGGCTGAGCAACGCTGAGTAATGTCTCAATATCAAAAAAGAGTTCGCGCGGGTAATTTTCGGTATGGCTTGAGTGTGAATCGTTCATATGTCGCTATTGTAGATAAGACCAGTCAATACCGCAGTATTTTTAATGAGTTTTTTGAAAATCTTATTGTCTCAATCGGTGCCTTTCAGTAGTCTTGTGGGTTAACTTATCTCACTAAAAATAATATCGTTAACGCGTCAGTGTTTATTACGAACATGTCTCTTAATATTTCCAAATCTCACTATTGCTAAATGAGTCAACATATAGAACAACAATCGCTCGCTGAGTTTGCCGAGCAAGCGTACTTGAATTACTCAATGTACGTTATTTTAGACCGCGCATTACCATTTGTTGGCGATGGCCTGAAGCCTGTGCAGCGACGCATCGTATATGCGATGTCGGAGCTCGGTTTGCATAATGCTGCGAAATATAAAAAATCCGCTCGAACCGTTGGTGATGTGCTAGGTAAGTTTCACCCGCATGGCGATAGTGCTTGCTACGAAGCCATGGTATTAATGGCGCAGCCGTTTAGTTACAGATACCCATTGGTCGACGGTCAAGGGAACTGGGGTTCAACTGACGACCCTAAATCGTTCGCGGCAATGCGTTACACCGAATCACGTTTAGCGCCCTATGCCCAAAGCTTATTGTCTGAACTAGGCCAGGGTACCAGTGATTGGCAGCCGAATTTCGATGGCACTATGAAGGAGCCTACCA
>CAZOBR010000072.1:0-12224 GCA_964578035.1 uncultured Gammaproteobacteria bacterium | reverse complement strand
GTGGCTCGAAAAAGATATTACTGAATCGCAGAGCTAATAAGTTTTGTACTGTTTCTTTACCTAGATAATGATCAATACGATAGATTTGACGCTCATCAAACGTTCTAAACAAAGTATCATTAATTTCGTTAAACGACGTTAGTGATGAACCTAAGGGTTTTTCAACTACGAGCCGAGTGCCTTGTGTGACAATACCAGCTTTATCCATCGCCTCGCAGATAGGCGCAAAAATACTTGGCGGTGTCGAGAGGTAGAAGACAATCTCATCATTACTTAGTTCGTTGGCTAAGCGTTGTAAATCTTCAGGAGAAGTTGCATCGCCATTAAACTGAATTACGCGCTCAACAAAACTGCTCCAGCTATCGTCGTCTACCGATTTAACATAGTCACTGTCTTCAGCCCATTTGCGCATGTTGCTCAAAAAGTCATCAAAGCTGTATTTACCGCGACCAAAGCCGACAACTTTTGTGCAATCGGCGAGTAAGTTTTCTATGTGCAAGCTATAGAGCGCAGGATATAGCTTGCGAAAAGCTAGATCGCCTTCTCCGCCCACTATGACAATGTTACAAATTTTAAGCATGCGCCTCTCCAAGTTCTTCTCTGTTCATTTGTAGCATGTTTTGATACGAGCAAAGATAAAAACAAACAGACGAACCAATGTAATTTATTTACATATTTTATTAAAAATGTTACTTTATTTCAAATAAAATGTTTTTTTATTACATTAATTTATTTGAAACCGTTTTACGATTATCAACGGCAAACCAACAATCGATTGATCTAGAGTACACTCTATTGCTATGAGCGACCATCCCATTTTAATGGCCGATATTGGCGGCACAAATGCACGATTTGCATTCACATCAACACAGCCACCCTTTTTCAATCAAGCTCAGAGCTTGTCTTGTGCAGACCACGTAACGATTGAAGATGCAATAGACACCTATTTGCAAACGCACGATGTAAAACAAATTAAAGCGATTAGCTTTGCAGTGGCTGGGCCGATCATTAACGAGACAGTTAACTTTACTAACAACCATTGGTCTATATCGTGCTCAGACTTACGCGCAAAGTACCTGATTGACCAAGCCTATTTACTGAATGATTTTGAAGCCATTGCCTATAGTTTGGCTGAATTAGGCGATCAAGATACGTTAGACGTTGGTGGGCAATGGAAAAAAATAGCAGGCGATGACTTTACTGTTTCAGTTATCGGCCCTGGCAGCGGTTTAGGTGTAGCTGGCTTATGTCAACGAAACGCAAAACTGTTTCCACTGGTTACGGAAGGTGGTCATGCAGGTTTTGCACCAGAAAACTCAATGCAGCACGAAATTTTAGTATATCTACATAAGAAGTTTGCAGACCGAGTCTCTCGAGAACGCCTACTTTCAGGCCCAGGTTTAGTCAACCTTCATGAAGCCTTGTGCCATATTTTCGATCAAGAAAACCCAGCCTTGGCGGCGGCTGACATTGCTAATGCTGCGGTTAATGGCAGCGACGATATGTGTGTAAAAAGCCTTGATACATTTTTTGAAATACTCGGGCAGCTAGCTGGCGACACGGCGCTAGCAACTGGGTCAACAGATGGCGTTTTTATTGGTGGCGGTATTGCACAGCGGTATCCAGAATACCTTGCTAATTCTAATTTTAGAGAAGGCTTTGAAAACAAAGGCCGTTATCGCGCCCTACTTGAAAAAGTACCTACTTGGCTGATCACGCATAAAAACCCTGGTTTACTCGGTGCGAGTATCTATGCGCGAGACCTTATTGCCTAGCTTTTCGCACCAGCGACTTTAAAATGAGTAAAACAGCATCCTTGCTAACAACACGTCCATTCCACGAAATTTTTCTTGAGTTAACCTCAGGCTATTTTTAGCTCGCTTTGGATAACTCAATATTGTCTTGAAAACCTGTATCAGCACCTTGGTCAAGCATCGCTAATGCTGTATCGAGCATTCGGTTTGAAAAACCCCACTCGTTATCGTACCAAGCAAGAATTTTAACCATATTGCCAAAAACACGAGTCTGCGTAACATCCACAATACTTGACGCTGGGTTATGATTAAAATCACTGGAAACAAGCGGTAAGGTATTCACTTTTAATACACCGCCTTTGCTGGCCTCTGCGGCTTTGATCATAATTTCATTCACTTCGTCAACGCTTGTGTCACGACCTACGTTAACGGTTAAATCCAACAATGAAACGTTAAGGGTTGGAACACGCACTGATAAACCATCAAGTTTGCCGTCTAACTCTGGTACAACTAAACCAATGGCTGCCGCAGCGCCCGTCTTAGACGGAATCATAGAGTGAGCCGCAGCGCGAGCACGACGCAAGTCTGTGTGATAAACATCGTTTAAACGTTGATCATTGGTATAGGCATGCACTGTGTTCGCGAGGCCTTTTTCGATACCTAACTCAGCATGCAGTGCTTGCGCAATTGGTGCTAAGCAGTTTGTCGTGCAAGACGCATTTGAAACGAGTTGGTCAGATGCGCTCAACACCTGATCATTAACGCCATAAACAACGGTTGCATCCAGGCCTTTGCCTGGTGCTGATACCAATACTTTTTTCGCACCCGCAGATATGTGTGCACCAGCGCCTTCACGCGTAGTGAATAAACCCGTACATTCAAGCACTAAATCTACGCCGAGCTCAGCCCAAGGCAAATCAACTGGGTTGCGTTCAGATATCACTTTGATGCGATCGTTGTTGATGACTAGGTTATCGCCATCGACTGTGACGTCGTACATGAACTGTCCATGGACTGTATCAAACTGTAGTAGGTGTGCATTAATTGCGGCTTCGCCTAAATCGTTAATCGCAACAATTTGCAGCTGACCATTTTTTTGCTGCTCATAAGCTGCGCGCAATACATTACGGCCAATACGACCAAAACCATTAATAGCAATTTTGTACATAATTCGCTTACTCATTCATATTAGTTAATGTCAGTGGCTAGCATTTCACATTAGGAAACTAACTAGAAATCTAAGTAACTGACTTTCACGATGCGCCCTTGCAACAAACTGCAAAAACGTAATAACAGCTAATTTATAGCATAAAATGTAATTATATTACAATTAATGACTTATAATTACCCGTAAATGTAATATAACCACAAATAAAGAGTAATTGTAAGATATATATCATAAAATTTGTCAAAATTTATCGCTTGGTAATTCAGCCTATTACGTTATTATTGAAATTAAATTACATAAACCAATAAAACTTGGTCGTTGAATTTTCTATGCAAGAAAAAGCCTCCCTACTCCAGCTTATGACCAGCGACTCTATTCGCTTAAGTAAGTCCGACAAAAAATTAGCCGCCTTAATAAAAGACGATCCGCATTCGGTTATTCACCAATCCATTGCAACGCTTGCCAACTCAGCGGGCATTAGTGAACCAACCGTAAATCGCTTTTGCCACAAGCTTGGCTGTGATGGCTACCCTGATTTCAAGTTGCGCTTAGCCCAAGAAATTTCATCAAGCGGACAACTCTTTATCGACAATATGAGCCGTGATGATGACAGCGTAATGGTGATTAAAAAAATCATGGCATCAATTCAAAGCAGCATTCAATCACTTGCAAACACAATTAACCCTGAAGCGTTAAACCAAGCAGCAACGACAATTGCAGCATGTAAAAGCGTTAACTTTTTTGGTATGGGCGCATCGAGTTCTGTGGCTTTAGACGCGCAACATAAGTTCTTTCGTTTTGGCATGCCAGTTATTGCGCATACCGACTACATCAATCAACGCATGATGTGCTCTATGATGAGCACCCAAGATGTAGCTGTGTTTATTTCGTATACGGGTCGTACTGAAGCTATGCTGGTAAACGCAGAGCTTGCGAGCAAAGGCGGCGCCTCTGTAATTGGCATCACCTCTCAAGGTTCGCCATTATCTGAACAATGCGACATTGTCCTGAATGCAATCACGGCTGAAGATACCGATTTGTTCACACCCATGACCTCGCGCATTATTCATCTGGCTGTTATTGACATGCTAGCAACCAGCGTCGCATTAAAATTAGGTGATAAGGTCGAAGACAATATTAAAGCCATTAAGACTAACCTAGCCAGCACACGCAGAGAGTCTTCAAACTAGCCAAGCTCTGCCCATTTATCCTGTCCACTTAAATAGCTGCTTACAATAGTACTTAAACAGACATGTTAGAAAATATCCGTATTGTTTTAGTGCGCACGTTTCATGCTGGCAACGTTGGCTCAGCCGCGCGCTCGATGAAAACGATGGGCTTGAGCGACTTATGCTTAGTAAACCCTAAAGGTTACCCTTCGCTAGAATGGCAGGCCGAAGCCACAAAAATGGCGGCAGGTGCGCATGACATGCTGAAGCACCCTACCATTGCTGATAGCCTGCAAGAAGCGATTAGTGATTGCACGACGGTCATTGCCAGCACCGCCCGCCCTCGCGGCTATGACTTACCGGAACTGTCGCCCGATGAAGCGGCTGAGATGTTAGTGCACGGCGCACAAACGAACCCCGTTGCATTAATCTTTGGTCCAGAACGCATGGGTCTGCATAATGATGATATTCAATTAGCAAAATATCGTGTAACGATTCCAGCCAACCCTGAGTACAGCTCTTTAAATATGGCCGCCGCTGTACAAATTCTAAGTTACGAAATATTCAAAGCATCGAATTGTGTAACAACAACGACAAATGCAGCGCGTCTTGCGCGTCAGTTACCTACCTCCGAAGACATGGAGCGATTACATAGTCACTTGGAAAAAGCCCTAAATGACATAAAGTTTTTACGCGCTCACCAAGGCGAAACCTTATTACGACTTAGGCATTTAATCAGCAAAGCCGAAATTGACCAAGGTGAATTCAATATTATTCGCGGTATCTTGAGTGCTATTGAGCGCAGCACTCAAGATAAAGCTTAATTCAAGATAAACCTCTGCCGAATGGTAAGTTGAATTACCCCCACTTTTCGCGAATCTGCCGTTCCTTTTTAGGGCAGATATTTACTTTACTTAAGTCACCATTAATATGTGGTATCGCCATCAAGCGCTTATCCATCACCTTAAACCACAAACTTGGGTTGTAGGCCAAAAAGTACATACCGAAATAGCCAGATGGAAACTCAGGTAAATCATCAAAGGTGCGCAGGCTTTGATAATGACGTGACGGATTAGCGTGGTGGTCAGAATGTCTTTCCAACTGGAATAACATCAGATTACTGAAAATATGATTGGCATTCCAAGAGTGATGCGGCTTGCATAACTCATATTTGCCATTCTCTTTTTTCTCGCGCAATAAACCATAGTGCTCAATGTAGTTTGCGCTAGTGAGTTGCATCCACGCATAAAAATTATGAATCAGAAAAAAGAGAATCAATTGCCAACCGAGCAACAGCACTAAGCCACCTTGCCAGAACAGCGTAATTACATAGGACTGCAAAATTCGATTGTCGGTACTAAAAATCGCTTTGTTGCGCTTTTTTAGCCGGTTAATTTCGGCATTCCAACCGCGCTTTGCGGTACCGGGTATCTCTCGAAGCATAAACGCATAAATATTTTCACCCATGCGCGAACTGGCAGGATCTTCTGGCGTTGAGACATCACGATGATGGCCGGTATTATGCTCGATGGTAAAGTGGCCATACCCGCACACACCCAATGCAATACGCGCCCAACGTTGCGCAGACTTCGTATTTTTATGCCCGATCTCATGCGCAGTATTGATACTCACACCACTTTGCATACCAACCACAACAGCAAAACCAATAAAGAACCCCCAGTGCAGGTCTGTGGTTGCTAAAAAGTAAGCGCTGGCAATTACCACAATATATTGAACCGGAATTGAAGCAAGCAATAGATAGTAATAGTACTTATCTTCTTCTAACAAAGGCACAATTTCTTCAGGTGGATTGGTTGTGTCGCTGCCCATTATGTAATCCATTAACGGAAACAACACAAAACCAACAAACAAAGGACTAAGCAATGTCCATGGGTTACCTGACCATTGGTACCAAGCAATTGCAACCAGCGGTAAAAAGCTATAAACAATAGCTGCTGGCCAGAAATAACGTTTTTTATCAGTGTACTCAATACGGCCTTTCACTGGATGGTCGATGGCAAAAGTAGTCATGGTTGTACTCCAAATTAATATTACTTCTCTAATAGTGTATTAACAGTTTAGTCAGAACAGCTTGATAAAAATAGCGTAAAAATTGACAACTTTATTGTCATTAAAAGACAGATCATGTTAATTTTAGACGATGCAAGACGACTATAGAATTGCCAGTACCTATTTTGATTTAAGCCTGCGTCACCACCCCGAGCTGATCACAATGATTAGTCAAGGCTTGGATTTATCGGCTGAAACCTTGCTCAGCGCCAGTTACATAGATGGTCAACTTGCAAACACATTCTTTGAATACGTTGCACAAAAGGGTATTCAGTCATGGATATTGGAATATGCTGAAAGCACGGCTATTACTTCGCACGGCCCACTCGGCTTTGCTATTTTATCGGCGCCAGATTTACAAACAGCACTGCAAGTTCTGACTGAATTTCAGTCTATTCGTTTATCCAGTCACACTTCGCGCCTTGAGCAACATGGTAAACAAGCATCAGTAATCATTGAAAACAATATTCAGCACCCTTTAGCATCTCGCTGGCTACTCGAGACCAACTTTAACGTGTTGAAAAATTTAATCGAGAACATTGTCAGTCACCCAGTCGGTGATCGAGGCCGCATTGATTTTATGTGCTCTGCACCGGATTATGCGAGCGACTTAGAAACCTTTTATCAAATCGAATGTCACTATAAGCAAGCGCAAAACGCATTCCGATTTCCAGCTTCGTGGTGCGAAATAAGCTCACCAATTTCTAATGAAGTGAGTTTTCGCACCAGCGTAGCCCAGTGCGAAGAACTAAAATTTGCGTTTGAGCAAAATAATCACGCAGATACGATTCGTGCCAAACTAAAACGCATTTTTTACGAACGCATCGATACGCGTCACCCAAGCAAAGAAATACCTAATTTAGAAGAATTTGCTGTGCTATTCTCAATGTCTTCCAGAACGCTAAATCGTGCTTTAAAAAAACAAAATACTTCGTACAAAGAATGTTTAGCCAGTGTACGCCATGATACTGCAATCGACTTATTAGCCAACACCCACATGACGATTGCCACCATTGCTGACAAACTGGCTTACCAAGAGCCCGCAAATTTTATACGTGCATTCAAAAAGTGGTCTGGTAAAACGCCGGCTGCTTGGCGAAAATTGAGCTAGACTCGCTAACCCTAGGATTTAATAAATATGTCATCGCCATTCGACTTTGATATCAAACAATTGAGTGATTACCTCAGCAATAAAATAGATGATTTCAAACCACTGAGCTCAGCAGATAAGTTTGCTGGTGGTCAATCGAACCCGACGTTTCTGCTTTCTAGCACAAATACGAAATACGTATTACGCCGCAAGCCACCAGGTAAGACACTTAAAGGCGCGCATGCAGTAGACCGAGAGTTTAGAGTCTTATCGGCTCTACATGGCACTAACGTACCGGTCGCTGAACCGCTTCATTTATGCGAAGACGATTCTATTATTGGCTCAATGTTTTATGTAATGGAGCACGTCGATGGTCGCGTACTTTGGGATCCACTATTGCCTGAATTAGATAAAGCCGAGCGAAGCCAAATTTACGAATCGATGAATGACACGCTGGCAAAGTTACACAGCATTGATGTTGACTCGGTGGGCTTAGAGACATTTGGCAAAAAAGAAGCGTATTTTGAGCGGCAAGTTCACACCTGGACACAGCAATACAATGCGTCTGAAACGAGCTATATTGAAGAAATGGCGCATTTGATTAGCTGGCTACCAGCCAATACACCCGCAGCCGATGGGCGTTACAGCATTGTGCACGGTGACTACCGTTTAGATAACTTAATGTTTGACAAAGACTCAAGTAACGTCATCGCAATTCTTGATTGGGAACTATCTACCATTGGCCACCCGTTTGCTGATTTAGCGTATCAATGCATGCAATATTACATGCCAAGTGGGCAGCGCTTACCAGGCATAAGAAATGTGGATTTTGATGCCACTGGTATTCACAGTGAAGCGCAGTACATAGAAAGCTATTGCCAGAAAATGAATATCGACAAAATTGATCACTGGCACTTTTATCTAGCGTTTAGCCTGTTCAGACTTGCTGCAATTTGCCAAGGTATTGAAAAACGACGACTTGAAGGCAATGCTTCTAGCAAGAGCGCCAGTGAATACGCAAAATTAGTACAACCGCTTGCAGATATTGCCGTGACACTCACAATCAAGAACTAAAATTCGCATCAAGTAAGTAATCAGTGAACTTAACAAACAGCTATTACTAACAATAACCATTACTAACAACAATCATCACTAACAATAATCAAAAAACAGACCACGAAATTATGACCACTTTATTTGCTCCTTTTAAGCTCGGCTCACTCGAATTAAAGAACCGTATTTGCATGGCACCAATGACCCGCAACATGTCACCAGGCAATGTCGCCAACGACAAAGTTGTTGAATACTACCGTCGACGCGCCGAAGGTGGTGTCGGCCTAATCATCACTGAAGGTACCTGTGTTGGACACAAAGCCGCACATGGCTACCCAGATGTGCCGGCGATTGCTGGTGATGCCGCACTTGAAGGCTGGAAAAAAGTAGTCGATGCTGTGCATAAAGAAGGCGGCAAAATTGCACCACAATTATGGCACGTCGGCGGTATTCGCCGAGCGGGTGTTGTGCCAGGCGGTGACTTGCCTGGCTATAGCCCATCAGGCATGGCAACGCCGCACAAAGTCACTGGTCATGCGATGACGAAAGAAGACATTGACGAGGCAGTTGAGTCATTTGTGCAAGCCGCGGTTGATGCTGAAGCAATTGGCTTTGATGCGGTCGAAATACATGGTGCGCATGGCTATTTAATTGACCAGTTTTTTTGGGAAGGCACAAATCAACGTGACGACGAATACGGCGGTAATATGCTAAACCGCAGCCGTTTCGCCATTGAAATCATTGAAGGTATACGGGCACGTGTTGCGGCTGATTTTCCAGTCATTTTGCGTTTTTCACAATGGAAGCAGCAACAATACGAAGCCAAATTAGCCGACACACCTGAAAAACTCGCTGAATTCTTGCAGCCGCTATCTGATGCAGGCGTGGATATTTTTCATTGCTCAACACGCCGTTTCTGGGAACCAGAGTTTGAAGGCAGTGATTTAAATTTAGCTGGCTGGACCAAGAAACTAACTGGAAAACCTACTATGACGGTGGGCAGTGTCAGCTTGAATGCTGATTTCATCCCAGTGCCAGGTGAAACGGCGTTTCGTGATGGTGAAGTTGCATCTATCGACAACTTAATCGACAGCATGGAACAAGGCGAGTACGACTTAGTCGCGATTGGACGAGCAATCATCGCCAATCCTGACTGGGCTAACAAAGTGAAAATGGACAAATTTTCAGAGCTTTTAAACTTCGATAAAGCCATGTTAAGCAGCCTAAACTAGACATAATGTAGTAAAATGTAAAAGGTTGAGCAACGCACCTCTCACAAATGTGTGCTCAACGTATACTCAAACGCGTGTACACGCTATTTACGACAGCTAAACACGAAACAATACGTAAAAAAGAAGTAGAAAACATTTAAGAAGTACCCCTTATGTCTAAGATATACGAACGCAAAATGGCTGAAGCCGAAGATTATGACGATTGGCGTGACGCTGCGATTGCATACGATGAACGCAACGGCCTTGATCGTTGGAAACAAAGTAGAAAAAGTCATTTGTTCGACCATGCAGCCATTCGATCGCGCTTAGAACGTTTGCAGATACTGCGTCAAGCTAATGACAATCACGGTTTGTTATTCACATTAAATGAAGGCATCCACGGAAATATGGGCGGTATGGGCAGCGAGTCCCTATACAAACGAGCCAAATTTGGCACTAAGCAACTTATTGTTGATTACGTTGAAGAAGTCACAGCATCGTTAGAGCACCTTGCAAAACCGCGTGTTAAAGGCGTCACCATGCAAGAAAAAATCGATTTCTTCCATCGTGCGCAGCTTTGTTTTGGCCAGTCCGCATTAATGTTCAGTGGCTCAGGAACTTATTTGTTTTACCATGTTGGCGTCCTGAAAACGCTTTGGGAGCAAGACTTAATTCCTGATGTTATATCTGGCGCCAGTGGCGGCGCGTTGATTGTTGCAGTTGCCGGTACTCGTAGCCCACAAAACTTAAGTGAAATTTTTGAATCTGATTTTCTTGATTTTGAAGAAGAAATAGCCACGATAATCAGTAATATTAGCCCTCGCAAAAAACGCCACACCCGCGTTGAAGACTTGCGAGCAGTAATCGAGCGCTTGATACCCGACCTTACCTTTGAAGAGGCGTATCAACTGTCTGGCCTAAAAATTAATATTTCAATTGCGCCTGCTGAAACACATCAAAAATCGCGACTGCTCAACGCAATCACATCGCCAAACGTATTGATACGTGAAGCGGTTTTAGCTTCTTGCTGTATACCTGGTGTGTTCTCACCAGTAACACTTGCGGCTAAGAATGTTAAAGGTGAACGCGTTCCGTACTTACCTTCTAGGCGCTGGGTTGACGGATCAATCAGTGACGACTTACCGATGAAACGTTTGGCGCGCCTGTATGGGGTTAATCACTTTATTGTCAGTCAAACAAACCCGTTGATTTTGCCATTTTTAAGCACGGAAAAACGCGGTAACGGCGTTGTCACAACCATTGGGCAAACTGCGTTGAATACGATGAAAGATTGGGGGCTGGCCGCGTCGTATTTAATTCAAAAGCCATTAAAAGCAGACTCGTATTTTAGCAAATTACTGAATGCCTATATTTCGGTCGTTTCGCAAAGCTATACAGGCGATATAAACATCTTACCGTCTAGCCGCTTTGTTAACCCAGCAAAAATTATGGCATCGCGCAGCCCTGAAGAAGTCTTGAGTCTAATGAACGAAGGTCAGCGCTCAACCTGGCCGGTGGTCGAACGGATACGAATCCAGACTCATATTAGCCGCACGTTAACGGAAATTGTGACTCGTTTAGACAATCATGCTAGCGGCACCAAAACGCCAATTAGAAGCCGTGAACCAAACAACTTAAAGAAGCTGGAGTTAGTTCCTAAAAAACAGGCCTAAAATACCGAGCCACAAAAGTAAACAAAAAAGGCCGTTGAGACAAAACTCAACGGCCTTTTTATTCGTGTTTAATTATCAATAAATCAAACGCTCACTTCTTTTGCAATTTATTGCTGATTTCTTCAATTTTCTCCGCAGCTTCGCGTAAACGGCCAGGAATATCGACAAACGATGATAGACCACCACCAAAGCGGTTGCGAAAATCTTCAACGCGATCTTCTAAACTATCGCGGCCTTTGCTTACTGCTTCGTCTACTTCGCCTTGCAATGCTTTACCACGCTCAACTAATAAAGAAAAAGCTTTTTGACCTTCTGCGTTGATTTCCTCGTAGCGGTCTTGCACGTCTTCGTAACGCTCCGAAAGCTCTTCATAGGCGCGCGAATAAGCGCCTAAACCAGCCAGCCAAATATTTTTGGCCATAGCTTCAGCTTTGTCGCCGCTTAAACCACTTAGGTTTTCTTGCAGCATCGCTTGAACCTGCTCAATCCTTGCTTCAATTTTTTTAACCGGCGCAGTTTTTTTAGTCGTTTTCTTGGTAGCCTTTTTAGCTACTTTTTTAGTGCTTTTTTTCGCTGCACTGACTTTCTTTGCAACTTTTTTCGTTACTTTTTTAGCTGCTTTTTTTGCCGTTTTCTTAGATACTTTTTTTGCTACCGGTTTCTTAGTTACTTTTTTAGCTGCCTTCTTGCTAACTTTCTTTGCTACTTTCTTTTCATCTGCCATTTCGTTCACCTTGAGTTGATCGTTAACTGAATTAAGTAATTGCGCTACTTATATAAACATTTTTCGTGGAATGTTAGTCGCGCATACATGTTCATAAAAATACGTGTTGCTAGATAAATTTAGCGTCACCGCTTAACTTGAAAACAGTTTATCAAGCCAATTTAGAATGCGCCCCCTAATTAGAACTTGCTTTCTAATTAAGCTGAAACTAGATACTTTAACTTGAGTAGTTACACAAGATGCTCGTCCAAAACGCGATTCATTTCTCGCTCAATTTGTGGCGCTAATGCACGTGTCATCAATCCTAACTTA
>CAZOBR010000071.1:0-12309 GCA_964578035.1 uncultured Gammaproteobacteria bacterium | reverse complement strand
TCGATCTTTAAACAAAGCAATGGCCGTCACAGACTCCGCCGCCGACAACGTACCAAGCGGTATTGCAAAAAGCGTAATCAGTAATATAAAAAAGTGTTTAAATGGGGTCATCGCTATCGTCACCATCACATCATCCAAGCCAAGTGATATAGCGAACAATGTTTCTAAGTCAATTATGATTTAAAGTATAGCGTGCTTAATCAGATTTTTTTAGCCATCTACAACAATCAATACAATCAAAAAACCTGTAATAAATAGGCTTATAACCCGAAACTACTACTAATCAATCTTCAATATTTTCAATGTATTCGTGTGACCATCGACACCAACAACATCGCCTAATGTAATCACAATATGGTCGCCTGATTGTAAATCCATTAATTTTTTCACATGTTCAACTGCGTCATTAACTAGGTTGATCGGGCGCTCTTCATAAGGTAAATGCGCAGACCGCACACCTTTGTACAAAGCCACTTGATTTAACGTGCTGTCTTTAGGTGACATGGCAATAATCGGCAAGTGCGTTTTGATACGTGTCATCCAAAGCGCGGTACTGCCTGACTCTGTTAAACAAACAATTGCTTTAATTGATTTGAAATGGTTAGCCACATACATGGTTGCCATCGCAATCGATTCATCAACAAACTCAAAATCCATTTCAACGCGATGTTTTGACACTTGCGTGAGAATATTTTTCTCAGTGGCAATAATCACATTATAAACCGTTTTAATTACCTCAACTGGAAACTGACCGACAGCAGTCTCAGCCGACAACATTACCGCATCAGCGTAATCGAACACTGCATTTGCCACATCAGATACCTCTGCTCTGGTCGGCACTGGGTTGTCTATCATGCTTTCCATCATTTGGGTCGCGACAATCACGGGCTTATTTAAGACTCTTGAACGTGACACAATTAATTTTTGAACAGAAGTCACTGACTCAAAGCCTATTTCTACAGCCAAATCTCCGCGTGCCACCATGACGCCATCGGAACTATTAATTATTTGATCAATATCGTCCTGAGTAGCAACTACCTCGGCACGCTCTAGCTTTGCAATCAACTTCGCAGAACCGCCGATTTCGTTCAACATTGTTCGTGCGTCTACCATATCTTGCGCTGTTGACGGAAACGAAACGCACAAGTAATCCAAATCCTGTTTAGCCGCAAACGCCATATCCGCTTTATCTTTAGGAGTTAAAGCATCTTCAGCCAAACCGCCACCCATTAGATTGAGACCTTTGCGCGAAGATAGCTTGCTGCCTGCGACTACTTTGGTATTAATTGCATTACCGTTAACTGACAATACCTCGAGCTGTACTCGGCCATCATCGAGCATCAACATGCGGCCAGGGCTGCAGCTCTCTGCAAGTGTTGCACACAGATAGCTAACACCTTCAGCGCTACCTTCGTTGTCGTCAATATCGGAATCCAGTAATAATTCTTGCCCTACCGTAAGGTCTATTTTGTCACCAATAATTGCGCCAATACGTATTTTGGGGCCTTGTAAATCACCTAAAATTGCAACGTATTGCCCAAGATTAGTTGCGGCTGTTCGTATATTTTTAATCGACTGACCGTGTGATTCGTGCGAACCATGAGAAAAGTTAATTCGGAACACACTGCACCCATTCGCAATCATCGTTTCCAGCACATCAATTGAGCTTGATGAAGGGCCAACGGTTGCGATAATTTTGGTGCGGTTTTTATTATTTGATTTGTAATTATTTTTCATTTAATGGGTATTTAGTACGCTTTTGATAACCTAAAAAGGCAGAAAGCAGGTTTAGAATGGCTTTTAATTTTATTATTGTAACAATTTTACAAAATAATTGTTTGAATAATATGACAATTAAAATAAAACTGCCCGCCGCAAGCAGCGGGGTATCTATTTTGCAAAGCAAAATCTATCCTGTGGCAAGCCACGGGGAATTTAACCCTCGCTAACGATTAAAAACCACCACCTGTTGTGAACCCACCGCCGCCTCGATTTGATCGGGATGAACCACCGCTTGGGAAGCGAAAACCACCTCCACCACCACCCCGCCTTGCCTGCGGAAAATTCCAGCTCGAACGACGTCGACTGCGCCGCCCAACTCGGCCTGGGCGGCCAAGAATATCGCCTATACCCCCGCTGATTCCTCCACTGCCAAAATCCGGAGACGAACCTACATTTCGATAACGCTGATTACGCTGCAATACACGCCAAACATCAGCGCCACTCACCACGCCCTGTAAAAATTGTGACAGTATGCTGGCGATCAACGCTTGATTAGCAAAACCAGAACGGACATCATCAAAGCGAGAATTCTTAAAGTTATGCCTAACTTGCTCAAGCTCTTTTAATTTATTAATTTGTTTAGTATGTAAACTGCGAACATCACCTAAATCTTCATTTACATCAACCAAGGCATCATCAATACTTTGCAGTTCAAACACAATTTGGTCATCGCTTGGCGAAGCCGTTGCCTGCACATAGCGGTGAATAGATGACAGGTTTTGGTGTTCTAATGCGGCCGTTAATCGCGCAACACAGCGTTTGATATAATCATCATCGCCAGAGATAAAACGCGCTCGCTCTTCAAGCTTAGTGTTAAGTTCATTTTCTTGATCTTCCAAAACGTCATCATGCGCATCTAAGTCAGACCTTAATGAATCTAAGCGCGATTCAAGTTGCACTGCCCCGCCTTGCTCAAGTGCGTGTAGCTCCAATTGCTGCAAAGCCATATGTTCTTCATCAGCCACTTTTTCTACTCTTAAAGCATGCTCATCTAGCCGTTTGGGGATTTCAGTTAAGTTCCAATAATTTTGCCGTGCTGGTTCATACTTTATTATTCGCGCAACCCAAGCATCCATAAAACGTGCCAACAAACCGCCACTATATTCGGTCGTTCCATAGCCACGCTCCCACAAATAGATAAACAGCTTATCGTCTTGATAAGGTTTGGCCTTTTCTTGCATATCTTGCTCGGCACGCGTTACTTTTTCACGCGCCTCTGTCGCAATCGATTCAGATTTAGAGGCTTGGCTAAATTGCGCTAGGTAGGCATCATCTCTTTTAAGTTTTTCCTGAACGCTCGCCTCTAGATCAACCAATTCTTGTGACCCGCGATTCACTTCGTCTAATAATTGTTGACGCTCAGATTCTGATTGTTCGATGCTGTCATTCAACTGTTGTATTTTCTTGTTCAACAAGTCTAACGCTTGATCACGCTGCTCTAACAACTGCAAAGCTTCTTTGTCTGCCGCATTCAAGCTGTGTTGCAGTGCACCGCTATCAAGCTCGCTTAAACGCACCGCTGCTATGTCGTTAATCAGCTTAACGCGATGCCGCTGGTTGGCCGCCAAGGTTTGCGTAAGCTGCGCCAACTGTCGATCTAAGCGCACGACTTCATTACGCACGGTTTGAATGCTTTGATCGATATTACTCAGTGCTGAAGTTCCGGCCCACATTCGATTCAAACTACCATTTTGTGATCGTTGCGCCAGTGGTAGGAATCGTAAAGTCTGGTTTTAAATAACCCAGCCTCTTTGTACCCACCACATTACGTTGGATAATGCCGTCGTCTTTCTTATCTGCGGCAATTCTATAAAATGTCTCTTCGTTAACGCGCAAGCCCCATTGTTTGCTGGGAACGCGTTGATTATTTTCTTCATTTAATACGTCAATCTCAACGGCCTTACCACCAGCGCCAATCGCTTCAACGATTAAATAATAGTTTCGCCCTTGAGGCTTATTTGGTGGCACGCGCCAAACACCTGAGGATTGGTTAGATTTTGACACCACTCGCAGGGTATACGCTGTGTTCAACAATTCAGCTACTGATGTCATATCAGCCAATGCTGTTTTTGCACTGGCGTAGTCTTCACGATCGACTGAACGTTTAGCACTCAGAACACTCTGTTCAGCTTGCTCAATGATGTCTGGGTTCTTGGCTGATTCCCTAATCTCACCCAGCACAGTTTGTAGTTCCTGTGGCAAGTTAGCCTGCAATCGGCGTTCAGGCAAGACATCAGCCACCACGTAATAACTCAGAAAAACCGTTGCAACTAATGATAAAAAACCCACGGGTTTACCCCAACGCCCTCGACTCACCCAAATATGGGCGAGTTTCGTTTGCCAACTTGGTGCCACCGCTTGGTATTGAAAACGCTCTTGCTCTAGTGCATCAATTCCTTCTTGTAATACGTGATCCGTTACGTCAATTCCTTGCGCCTGGTATAAGTCTCGCAAACGATCAAGCAAGCGTTCTCGACGACCTTCGCCATCGAGTTCACGCTCGGCAATACCTTGCTGATGTCGCAAGGTATCAACCACGTCCATGGCCGCCATCAAATCTTCTAATGGCGCTTCTTCTGTGTTCGCTGACGAACGAGAACCTGTTTCAACAGTCATTTAAACAGACTAAATACCAATATTGAGTGTTAATACAATAAGCTAACTTAGAACTTATGCGGCAATGGCAATGAACCACCACGCTCAATAATTTTTGCCATACGCTGTTTACCATCTTCAACCGACACGCGTATTTCTTCAGCGTTCTGAGTTGATAAAACACGCATTTCGTCAATAATTTCACGCGAACGCTCTTGAAAGTTAACCACTGAATCAACCAACTTTTTAACGGCGTCAGCTCGTATCGTTGGGCCATAACCCGCTTTAACTGCAGCTTCTTGAACTTGCCCACCAATATCTGCTAAATCTTCTAAACTCTTAGAAACGCCCTCTTTCATCGCTTCTAAGGTCTGAGTACTTTCATGCAGACCAAACAAACCGGTAAACGAGGCAGTGAGTGCCGTTAACACAGACTCGTTGGTGCCAAAAAACGTAATCGCTTGTTTATACACACGTTCTTTCGCACTATTTGTTTGCATCAATCGTGCCATCACCACTTCGGATGTGTTGTAGCTGACGGTTAAATTATCTGAAATATCTTTTGATACTTGGTAACGGTCTTCCGAATATTGTAAATCTCGCATGCGTTCATCACGCGCAAGCTCTAGTTTGGCGCGCTCTGCTAAATCTTCACCCGCATAGCTAACAACTGTATCATTAGCTTGTTGCAAAGCCCCTTTCGCGTTATTCCAAATAGCTTCTGCTTGCTTGAGCACATCTAATGCGTAGATTTCAGATTGTTTAATCGCACCTCGAAAATCTTGATAGGCTTCTAAAATAATCCGTTCACGCTCGATTTGTTCTCTCGAATCATCAGCGACTTCGAGATAAGTCTCTTTAATCTCATCAAAACGTGACGCAATGTCACCTCGTGTGACTTTCATCCAAACGTTATTAATACGCTCAAAGGTGTCCACCTTGCCATCGTCGAGCTGATCAACCATACGCTTAGCGTCGTTTCTGATTGAGTTAAAAGCTTCGGTGATCTTTTCATATCGCTCACCCACACGCATCTCAGATACTTGCTCTCGCACAATATCGTTAAAAATAGAGGCTTGTGACAAAGTTCTTGCAATGGCAACTACTTTCGCTTCGTCAATATCCGTCAGTTTTTCCAGCAATGCGACAACGGGTGCCTCGTCAACCGTCTCAGGTAGTAAACCTAGGTCACGTACTTGTGATAGCGCTTTATCTAAATAATGGAAAGTAGTTTTGCTCATTGGAATCCCCCAAATGATGGTGTATTTCGATCCGACCAATTTAACCAATGTCGTGTTTCAATGCACACACTTTTTGAAAATTTTTGTGTCTATCCTGTGTGTATTTATTGCTGAGATGCTACAAAACGCTTATTGCATTGCTTGCTTATACTAACCACTTACACTGTTTGATCTAATACTTACACTGTTTGATCTAATATAGACACAGGACTTAGTCATTCTTAACATAAGATACAGTAAGTAGTTAACTAGGCAAGCAACACTTGTTAGTACCAATTAAGGTATAGTCTCAAGCAAACAAACGCCATTTTACTTATCCACATAAACTGTGGATAAGTATGTGCACAATATTAAAATGTCGCTTGAACACAACGACTACGACGATGTGATTAATTTTTAATCAAAAATGTTAGTCTTTTAAAATCAATAACTTAAAAACATAATCTGATAAAAATATTAGATTAGCCCACTAATCACTACTATTTATTGAAACAACACTTAGGCTGTGTACAAGTTGCTGTTTTGTTAAAAGCGACTAAGATCAACACCTTATAAGTCCAAGCCCCCAAAACCTAATAACCTACTCATTAGAACCACATAGTTTTATGCAAAAACCCGGATTATTTAAACGACTTGTCGTAATAGTGTACGATGGCCTTCTACTCACCGCAGTTTTGTTCTTCACGTCAGCCCTGTTGATGGGAGTAATTTTCTTTCTATTTAAAATCAGTGCGCCTGACATATTCTTTATCAACAGCGGCGCGGATGCAAACAGCAAACTAACAACGTTATCTGGCTTAGCTAGGTTAATTGGTAATATCGCAGTAAGTCTGAACTGCTTAGTGGTTAGCTTTATTTTCTATGGTTGGTTTTGGACACATGGTGGTCAAACACTCGGAATGAAAGCATGGAATTTATACCTAGTGCACCCTGATGGAAAATTTATTAGCTGGCAGACAGCAGCAGTTCGATATGGCTGTGCCTTTGTGTCTTGGCTATTCCTTGGTCTGGGTTTTAGCTGGGTTTTACTTAACCAACAACAGAAAACATGGCATGACATTGTGTCGAATTCACAATTGGTTTTTCAAGCGCCGAAATAGCACAATGCGCAAGCATAAAAAATACTAGACAATTCGCCTGATCATTAACATCGCCATTGCACAGACCAGCAATGTCGGCACGATAGCACCGATAATCGGGATGATATTAAATAGCGGCACAAAATAAACAAATGCTTTATTTAAAATAAAAAAGCCTAGACCAATCATAATCCCTGAAAACAAACTACGACCCAGGCTGCCGCTGCGTGCTTCTTTGAATACAAATGGCACCGCTAAAATCAACATTACCGCGGTTGCAAACGGTGTCACGATTTTCGACCAAAAAGTTAGCTCGTAATCATTGGTCTCTTGTTTGTTACTGCGAAGGTGCCCGATATACTTATTCAGCTCCCAAATGGATAATTGATCCGGCTGTACTCGAAACACCTTTAAAATATCCGGGTTAACAACCGTGCTCCAATACGCAGCAGTGACTGTATCTGCCGCAGAGCTGGTATCTCGAATCATGGTTCGCTGTAAACCACTGAGTAACCAACGTTTTTTGTCATGTGTGCCTTTTTGCGCGGTTGATAAAAACCGTAATGCGCCTTGACTGTCAAACTCGAATATTTTTACCCGCAACAGCGTTAAGTCTGGTAATACCTCACCCACATTGACATAGGTGTTGTCATCACGCAGCCAGATACCAAAGTCCTCTTGATCAATATTATTTTGAATGGCTTCGGCTCGCAGACGCTGAGCACGTGTTTCAGTATACGGCGATACAATTTCACCCATCACCATTGCAATCAAGGCCAATAAAATGCCGACTTTTAACACGGAAAATACAATCCGCTGCACTGACACACCTGAGGCTCGCATCACAATCAATTCTGAGTCGCGTGCTAACACCGATAAGCCCATAATAGAACCAATCAACGCCGCCATTGGAAATATCTCATACAAAATTTTTGGTACGCCTAACAAGACATATTGAATTACTTGAACAATCCCGTAATCTCCTCTGTCCAAGTCACCCAACTCATCAATAAACGTGACAAACACAAACAAACCAAGCAAAACCACAATCGTCACCATGATATGACGAAATAATATTTTACCGATATAAAGGTCTAAGATTCTCATAGTATATTTAGTAATTAACGCCTTTATCGTAAATCTAGGCCGTTGCCGATGGCGCCCGCGCGCCGAACTGAGGCAATAAACCTAAATTATAGTTCCGTCGGTAAAGGCAATAGACTGCCAATAAAAAATAGACAATGTGCACAGTCCAAATTATTGAGCCATTCGTATTCGAACCCTGCTTAACCAATGCAACCGCGTAGGCCAAAAATTGCGTATACGTTAAGTAAACGGCAAAGGCTAATACCATGCCCGTTGACTTACCCCGGCGAGAATCAACATGCGTTAAGGCCAACGCAAAAATTGCCAGTACCGGCAATGTAAACACTTTTGCGACCCGCCAATACCACTCACTGAGTCTTTTCGGGTCGTCAGACCCACTAAGTTCGGAATTAGGTAAGGCACGAATTGGTAAGTGCAACTTGGTCTGATTCTTGGGCTCAATACGCAGAGCATACTTTTCAAAGTCCACCACACGATAATCCGGTGAACCTGGGTTGCCTTCATAGCGTGAGCCATTGAGCAATACTAAAAATTGATCCTGAGTTCGTTCGTCTTCCATTCGATAAGCTGTTTTAGCGACCACCACACCTTCGCGCTCAAACGACGCACGATAAACGAACACGTTTTCATAATTACCCGTTTTACGGTTATAGTCTTCGACAAAGTAAACACCATTACCATCTTTGCCTTCAACAAATTTCCCCGTGATCACACCTGACACTTCATTGCTTTCACGATATTCTTTTTCTAATGCGTAGCCTTTGGCTAACGACAAAGGCGTTAAATACAAAGCAAAAAATGCGACCAAGCCACCCAAAAATAATACTAGCAGACCGATCGGCTTAAGAAAGTGGCTCGTGCCAATTCCTGCGCTGGCGAGCACTGCCATCTCTTGATCACCATGCCAACGGTTTAACACCATGATCAACGCGATGTAAAACATCAGCGGCAACATCACATCCAAGTAAGCCACCATTTTTAAGCCAACTAAACTCAACACGCCACCCACCGGAATCAAACCATCCGCGGCTTGACTCAAAAAACCCATGACTCGCAACACTAGGAAAATGCTGACCACAACAAAAGTCACGGCTAAGGCGGTGCGAATAACCTCGAGAATGAATGAGCGATTAATAATCATGAAGAATAAAGTGTTCTGATAAATCACAGCCAAGATTTTTCAGGCTATAATCCGTTGATAAAATATAGGTAGTCAGTGTGTTTGAATTAGGTCATTTAAAATCTTTAATTATTCGTTTTAGAATTCTAATTTATCCGCATTGTAGCAAGCAACACTAACGATAAAACACTTTATCAATCCAAAATTAATATAGAACAGGATTACTTCGTGAAAACACAGATTAAATCGGCACTAAACCTGCAAACTAAAACAGACTGTTTAGTCGTAGCCCTTAAGCCGCTAAAGAAACTCGCAAACCAATGCACTGAATTAAACAAAGCCACAGGCAACGCTATAGGCAAACTACAAGACAACGATTTATTTGCAGCAAAAGCCTCTGAGTTAATCAGTTTAACGCTGCCAACGGGTATCGCAGCGCAAAAACTTTTGTTAATTGGTGTCGGTGATGAAAAGAAACTCGATACAGAATCTGTACGCGAAATATGCAGCAAAATAGCCACTCAGCTCAAAGCTCATAAAATTACTCAAGCACATTTTGACTTGTCCGCATTAAATCAAAAAAGTGACGGTGAGACCGTGGCACGCCACCTTTGCGAAGCAATAGGCGATGCAGAATATCGATACGAAAAACAACCTAAAGCTGCTCGTGCCGGTGGCAAAGCTAAAGAATTTAAAGCAACACTCTTTTGTAATGACCGTAAAGAACTATCTCAAGCCAAAACAGGTGCGGCAAAAGGCATCGCAATTAGTAACGGCAAAACATTGGCAAAGAACCTCGGTAATATGCCCGGCAACGTTTGCACACCAACCTTTTTAGCATCACAAGCAAAAAAATTAGGGCGGTCGCACAAACTAAAAGTGAATGTACTGAATGAAAAACAAATGCAAGAACTTGGTATGGGCTCGTTGCTGTCGGTCAGTAAAGGCAGCCGTGAACCAGCCAAACTAATTGTGATGGAATATAAAGGCGCCAAAAACCCAAAAGACGCACCGCATGCGCTGGTCGGCAAAGGCCTAACCTTTGATGCTGGCGGTATCTCGATCAAGCCATCACCAAAAATGGATGAAATGAAATACGACATGTGCGGTGCGGCAAGCGTATTCGGCACAATGCTCGCTGCGGCTGAATTAAAATTACCGATCAACATAGTCGGAATTGTCCCCAGCTCAGAGAATCTGCCGGATGGCTTAGCCAACAAACCCGGCGATGTGGTCACCAGCATGTCTGGTCAAACGATTGAAATACTCAATACGGATGCCGAAGGCCGGTTGATCTTGTGCGATGCCCTTACCTACACGAAACGCTTTAAACCCAAAACGGTGATTGATATTGCAACGCTTACTGGCGCAATCATTGTGGCACTGGGACATCAAACCGCGGGCGTTATGGGTAATGACCAAGGTGTTATAGATAACTTAATCGAAGCGGGCGAAACCAGTTTGGATTTTGCTTGGCAACTCCCAATAAAAGAAACTTATAAAAAACAGTTGCGCAGCGAATATGCCGATTTGGCAAATATTGGTACGCCAGGTGCTGGTTCAATTACCGCGGCTGCCTTCTTGTCTTACTTTGCAGAAGACTTTAAATGGGCACACCTTGATATTGCTGGTACCGCATGGGGTGGCGCAGCAGGTAAACGCGCTTCAGGTCGAGCAGTGCCAATTTTAACGCAATACTTGATTGATCGAGCGAGTTAGAGCTAGCAAAAAGCCGACGGTCAAAGCCAATGAAACAAGTCGATTTCTATTTAATTAGCAACACCGTTGTTAACGCGCGTTTCAAACTAGCAAGTCGTTTAGCGAACAAACTGCAGCGCATGAATCAAAGCGCGCTGCTGGTTACCGACGGCCCAGACCAAACAGCTGAACTTGATAAAACCATGTGGTCGTTTAGTGATACGAGCTTTTTGGTACATGAATCAATTCAAGATATTGAAACTGCAAAGTCTGACATCCAAATCGGCGCACACCTTGAAGTCACCACATCCGTTCTGAGCAATGATTACGATGTGCTGATTAACCTTGGTAATGATGTACCGCTGTTTAGCCATCACTTTGAGCGAATTGCCGAAATCATTGAAGCCGATGATCAATCAAAAAGTGCGGCGCGGAGTCGTTATAAGCATTATCAAACCGAAGGCTTTGAATTGAAAACGCATACGATTGAACTTTAAATCTTGAGCTTTAGTTAATCGCGCAGATACGTTTGTACTACTCAAATTGACTTAGCCTTGGCTGACATAGCCACGTATAATCTCGCCTTAGCAATTAAGCCATCTTTACTAATCATTAACCCTGTTTAAACCATGACCTCTTCTTTAGATAATCAATATCAGCCTGCGAAAATTGAGCAAGCCATTTATCAACGATGGGAAAGCGACAACGCATTTGCCGCACGTGAAGCCGATCAGGGGTATTGCATTATGATCCCACCGCCGAATGTCACTGGCAGTTTGCATATGGGGCATGCGTTTAATAACACAATAATGGATCTTCTCACGCGCTACCATCGCATGAGCGGTGACCAAACGCTTTGGCAGGTGGGTACGGATCATGCCGGTATTGCCACACAAATGGTGGTTGAGCGCCGCTTGGCTGCAGATGACATTTCACGCCATGACTTAGGCCGTGAGAAATTTATAGAAAAAATTTGGGAGTGGAAAACTGAATCTGGCGGCAATATCACTCAGCAGTTACGCCGCATGGGCGCATCAATTGATTGGAGTCGAGAACGTTTTACAATGGACGACGGCCTATCGGCAGCAGTTCAAGAAGTATTTGTTAAGCTACACCAAGAAGGCTTAATCTATCGTGGTAAGCGACTAGTTAACTGGGATCCCGTATTCCACACCGCGGTTTCTGACTTAGAAGTCGAGTCCGCAGAAGAAAACGGCCATTTATGGAACTTGCGTTACCCACTCACCGATGGCAATGGCGAATACTTGGTTGTTGCCACTACACGCCCTGAAACCATGTTGGGTGACAGCGCCGTGGCCGTACACCCAGACGATGAACGCTATCAACACCTAATTGGCAAGACCATTGACCTACCCTTAACTAACCGCACCATTCCAATCATTGCGGATGATTATGTCGACCCTGAGTTTGGCTCGGGCTGCGTAAAAATTACACCGGCTCACGACTTTAATGACTACGACATGGGCAAACGTCATGATCTAGAGCTGATTAATATTCTGGATATTAATGCCGCAATTGATTTAGAAGACTCCGCGTATCACGGCATGGATCGCTACGTTGCGCGCAAGCAAATTGTTGCCGACTTGGATGCCACAGATTTGTTAGACAAGATTGACGACCACAAATTAATGGTGCCGCGCGGTGATCGCTCAGGCGCAGTAATCGA
>CAZOBR010000070.1:0-12362 GCA_964578035.1 uncultured Gammaproteobacteria bacterium | reverse complement strand
TGTAAAGTTGTTGATCATCGCCGTCTTTGGCCCATTCAACGTCCATGGGGCGACCATAATGTTTTTCAATAATAATTGCTTGTCGCGCGAGCTCTTCAACGTCTGAGTCGGAAATTGAAAAGCGTTTACGATCTGCCAGATCTACATCAACGGTATCCACTGAACGGCCAGCTGTGGTGTCATTTGAATACACCATTTTTATTAGTTTGCTGCCTAGGTTACGACGCACAACCGCGGGTTTGTCGGCGGCTAAGGTTTGCTTATGAACATAAAATTCATCAGGGTTGACTGAGCCTTGTACAACGGTTTCGCCTAAGCCGTAAGAAGAGGTAACGAACACAACTTGATCAAAACCTGACTCAGTATCCAATGTGAACATGACGCCGGCTGAACCGGTCTCAGAGCGCACCATGCGTTGAATACCCGCAGACAAGGCAACATTTTCATGCGCATAGCCTTGGTGTACTCGATAAGAAATGGCGCGATCATTAAACAATGATGCAAATACTTCGTGTACCGCGTGTTTAACGGCATCGATGCCTTCAATATTTAAGAACGTCTCTTGTTGGCCAGCGAAAGAAGCATCGGGTAAATCTTCTGCGGTCGCAGAGGAGCGAACCGCAACTTTCAAACTTTCATTGCCACCTTGCATTTCGGCAAACGCTTGCTCTAATGCTTGGTCAAATTCAGTCGGAAAGGGCGTTTCGATTATCCAGCGGCGAATATCAGCGCCTGCTGACGTTAAATCGCTAATATTATTGACATCTAATGCATCCAGCCGATCGTTGATGCGTTTGTCTAGTCCGTCTGTCGCTAGAAATTCTCGGTAGGCGTCTGCAGTGGTAGCAAAACCGCCAGGGACACTGACGCCTAAATTACTTAAATTGCCTATCATTTCGCCGAGCGACGCGTTTTTGCCGCCGACTCTTTCAACATCATTTATGGTAAGCTGCGCGAGGTTAATAATGTGCGTGGTCACGTGATAATCCTCTACTCGAAAACGAGTACTAATAACATTAATTTTGTGGCGCGAATTCTAACATGTGCATTATTATGATTCACTAATCGTTTGTCTATTAAAGGTCTTATTTAACAATGAAACGAACTGTCTTTTATCTTTCCGATAGTACAGGGCTTACCGCAGAAAATTTAGGTCGTAGTTTGTTGGTACAATTTCCGCAAATTCAATTTGAAAGTGTCACAAAACCGTTTGTAGATACTCCCGAAAAAGCCCGACGGATTGCCAAAGAAATTAACGATGTCTTGCAAACCAGTAGCGAGCGCCCCATTGTTATTGATACCATTGTTAATGAAGAAGTCAGTGATATTATTCGCCAAACGGATTGTTTTTACATTGATATTTTTTCAACGTTTTTGTCACCATTAGAAAATGAGCTAAACGTTAAATCGGCCCACCACGTGGGACATCCGGTTATTTTCCAAGAAGACAGCAGGGTAGCAGACAAGGCTTATACGCAACGCATCGACGCCGTACATTTTGCCTTAGCCAACGATGATGGCATGCATTTACACCGCTACTCTGAAGCCGACATCATCCTGATAGGCGTATCGCGCTCAGGTAAGACACCGTCGACTATTTATTTAGGCATGCAATACGGCATTAAGGCAGCTAATTACCCGTTAATTCCAGATGACCTTGAGGCAAGTAAACTGCCATCAGCCTTGGTTGACCATCAGAAAAAACTCTTTGGTTTAACGATTCGTCCGGCACGCTTGGCAGAGATTCGCAATGAACGTAAACCGAATAGCCAATACGCGAATTTGCGCACCTGTGTCGATGAGATTCGCCAAGCTGAAGTTTTGTATCGGCAATACCGAATACCCTATATCGACACCACGCAGTTATCGGTTGAAGAAATCTCAGCAAGAATGCTGCAGCGCGCAGGCATCGAACGCCGAGTAGCCAGCCTTTAATGAGTTTCAATGACGTTGATTTAGCTTGGATGCGTCAAGCGTTAGATCTAGCTGAACAAGCGCAGGATGTTGGTGAGGTGCCTGTCGGTGCTGTCATTGTTCAAGACAGTGAACTAATTGGTACTGGTTATAATCAGCCGATCATAAATCATGATCCCAGTGCACACGCTGAAATTCAAGCATTGCGTTCAGCTTGTTCTGCCCTAAAAAATTACCGTATTCCGAATAGCACTATATACGTAACCTTAGAGCCTTGCGCCATGTGTGCAGGTGCCATTGTTCACGCCAGAGTAGCGCGCGTGGTTATTGCTGCAAAAGAGCCACGCGCTGGCGCCGCGGGTTCAATATTGAATGTGCTACAGCACCCCGACCTAAATCATCGATGCCAAGTTGAGTTTGGCTTATTAGAACAACACAGCGCCGATTTACTGCGTGGTTTTTTTAGAAAGCGCCGCTAGCTATAAAAGCGCCGCTAGCCAACAAAAGCGCCGCTAGTCTGAAAACAAATCGTAAAACGATCCTAGAACGCTGCGCGAATTCTCTCCGCAATTTCAGCCAGTTCGCTAGGCTCAGCGTTAATGCTTGCGTGAGCTCGCGCGTCAGCAATTGACCCTGGTAATACATGAAAGTGAATATGTGGCACAGTTTGCCCAGCTGCTTCACCGTTCAATTGAAATATGGTTATACCATCTGCTTGCATGGCGTTTTTTACCGCCGTTGCAACGCGTTGTACTTTTACAATTAGATCACTGGCAGCTGTTTCAGGTAAGTCTAAAAGTGTGACGGCTGGTGTTTTTGGGATTACTAAAGTATGTCCATTTGCCTGCGGCATAATATCCATAAAAGCCAGTGTCGACTCATCTTCATATACTTTAATACAGGGTAGTTCTTCACGCAGTATTTTGGCAAAGATGTTGTCATTATCGTAGTTCATTGTCGTGTTCATTTTTGTTGCGGTAGCTGCAATAAGGACGTTAAATTTAATATTCTTAGACAGATAACACAAGGTGTTGTTTGTTTTGTTTCAATCGTGGTTAAAAAAGCTCATAATTCAAGCTGCAGCAATAAAGACCCGTAATTAATATTTCATGACTCAAAAAAGAGAATACCGTTCATTGCGAGATGCATTTGGGCAATTTGCTACTGGTGTTACAGTAGTAACAACAACAAATAGCAATGATGAACCGGTTGGTTTAACGGCAAACAGTTTTGCATCGGTATCTTTGGAGCCGCCAATGGTTTCTTGGTCTGTGGATAAAAGTGCATCGCGCTTTGCTGAATTTGAAAGTGCGAAATACTATACGATTTCTGTGCTTAATGAAGAACAAGAAGACTTATCAAACCATTTTGCAACCCACAGCTGGGATGACAATGCATTTAATAATATTGATTGGTACAAGGGTCATAATGGTGTTCCGCAGCTTAACAATGTGTCTGCGCGCTTTCATTGCAGGCTAGAGCATGCCTTTGAAGGTGGAGACCACATTATATTGCTTGGCATTGTTGAAGATTATGATTCTGAACCACAAGAGCCGTTGGTGTTTTTTCAAGGTGATTATCGACAGCTGAAAATTTGATCATGTAACTGGAATTATCTAATCGACAAGATGAGTATTTTAGAAAATAGAATTCCACCGCCAGTTGTCATGTTAATTACATTAATTGCTATGTGGTTAATAGCCAGTGCTGACTCTGTACGACTCTTGAAATTCAATTATTCGGGGTTTGTTGCTGTATTTTTTGTTGTGCTAGGTTTTAGTTGCGCAATCAAAGGCGTTTTGCATTTCAAAGAAGCTAAAACCACTGTGAATCCTCTGGCACCAGAAACAGCCAGCAGCCTTGTGACGAATGGAATTTATCAATTCACCCGCAACCCAATGTACTTAGGCATGGCCTTGCTTATCTGTGGGGCTGCGATCTATTTAAGCAGTTTAACAGCTTGGCTTGGTTTAGTGTTTTTTGTGTTTTTTATCACTCGATTTCAGATTATTCCAGAAGAGCGCGCAATGACGTTACTGTTCCAAAATCAATTTACAACATATTGCACAAACGTACGTCGCTGGCTATAAAGTTACAAAAGTTAACAAATAGTTGACATAAGTCATTGTTTTGAATGATTTTTGTGAACGGTAAGTGATCAGATTTCGTGATCAAATATGATAGTCTTATACACGTAGACGTTGGGGGTTATAAATGTAGGGCTGTAAGTCAGGAATTGTTTGTTATGTGTGATCAAAAAAGTAAAAGTCTTATCGTTATTTTAAATAGCGTCTTGGTTAAGTGTGTAAGTCTTTTTATTGTCTATGCTAGTTTGTGTTCAGTCAGCCTAGCACAAAGTCAAAATACGGTAATCGAAGTTGGCACAGCGACGCTGCCTGCGTATAGCACCGCCACCCCTGCAACACCAACGCCGTTTACAACCATCAATTTTAAGTTACCATTTCCCGTCGGTGTGGTGCCCAATGTGTTCCCGATGAATACCTTGATGGGTACTGAACCATGCACAATTCGAATTCGCAATATTACTAATACCGGTTTTGACGCGGTTTGCCAAGAACCGATCAATTTAGATCGTGCTCATGATTTGATTTTGATGGACTATATTGCGATTGTTGATGGTGTTACCACAGTGCCCGCGAACACTGGTGATCCTGTTGTGTTTGAGTCTATGTGTGAAGATATGGTTGACTCAGAACAGTTTGGACCAGCTTGTGATGACTGCACCGGTACGACAAGTTTTCAGTCAGTTGATTTCACAACGACCTTTGATGCCCCACCGGCATTACTGACACAGATTATATCGACCAATAATCAAACAGCTGGAGAGCCAGACTTTATTGATGTGGCAATTCAAAATAATAGCTTAGATGAAGACGGCTTTAATGTTGCGGTTGAACGTATGGAGGCTGGCGTTGGGGATTTAGAAGAAGCAGAAGAAATCTGTTACCTAGCAGTAGAACGTGAAGGTTGTCGTGACTTGAATTTTAGCTCATTCAATGGCCCCAGCTCGGTAATGTTTGATGCGGTGTTTGGCGGTAATGTAGACGGCTTCGACAATGGTGCAACAAGCGGTGAGGGTGCGACATTTACTGCAAGTTGTTTTTCCAGTACGCCAATTGCCGTGGCTAAACAACGCACTAGAAGGGGCAATAATGGCGGTTTTTTGCGGCGCTCGTCGGTTTCTGCGGCTGAAATTATTCTAACATACGACGAAGATACGGTTTCTGATGATGAGCGAAATCATATTGATGAAGACGTCTCAGCGCTGGCATTCAGCTCAGGTTTTACAACGCCAGTTACACTAAATCGAGCGCAGATAACGCAACGTGGCCGCAATACTATATTTGAATGGGAAACTGCCGCAGAGGCCTTACACTTAGGTTTCGATTTATGGGGTGAAATGAACGGCGAATGGATTCAGCTAAATAAGCGCTTGATTGCCAGCAGCGGCTTGGATAAGAGCAATACAACGCGTTACCGTCATCGAGTGCGGTTAACGCGCGAACAGTTTAATAATATTTCGCAATTTGGGATTTCCAGCGTCGATAACTCAGGCTATGAAGAATTCTATGGGCCATTTGTCGTTGGTGAAGTGTACGGTGAACTTTCTAACACTGAAGCGATTGATTGGGCGGCGACTCGCAAAAATTTTGAGCAATCAATGAGTCAGCGTGGTTATGCGCACGTTAATGGCAAATGGCGTAAGGTTTCGAATAAACGTCAGCAACGACTTAATAATCACGCACTTGGCTTAAATGCTCCGCGAGTCGACATGCAAATCACAGAAGAGGGTGTGCACAGTCTAAATTATGAACAGTTACCAAATGCTGATCAATGGTTTGGTCAAGCAATTAGCAGTGTCGCTGTTACGCTAAATAATCAAGCGATAGCAAGAACGATTATTAGTGATGATGATGTTTTCAACCAAGGTGACCGTGTTGTCTTTTATGGGCGCTTGCCGGAGGGGAGTGATTCTGTTTATTTGAATAACTATGTGTATCAACTTCGCTTAAACCCAGATTTAGTTACTGAGGCTAATCAGTATGATGGTCGTAATACTGATGATAGTGCACTCTCAACAAATGGCTTAGTCAGCCAAAAAGTCAGTCAAATAAATGCGCATTCAGCATTTCTCGATGGGGGTGACCCCTGGTATGACAGCCAGCTTTTTGTCACCAGTGCGCCAGCGAGTAAAGTATTTAATTTCGACCTTGAACAAAATATAGATACCACTGAGCAAGCACACTTGTCAGTGAGTGTATTTGGCGGCATCAATTTTCCAGGCGATGAACCTGACCATCATGTTCAAGTAAGCTTGAATGGCGAATTGATTGGTGATGCACTATTTAATGGCAATATTCTCTATACCATTGATGCAGCATTGCCAGCCGATTTGCTAAAAAGTACGGGTAATGTTCTTAGCGTGACGTTACCGGCTGACACTGGCTTTTTTGTCGATTTGATTCAAATTGATGAGATTGTTGTTTCAGGATTTAAACCTTTAAATGAACAAACGGTTTATCGTTTTGAAGCAGACCTTAGCAGTGCCGCCTACGAGCTTGATATCTCTCGGCTGAACGGCACACCTGAAGTTTATGCGCATGATCAAAATGGTGCATTAACAATCATCGGTGCCTCATTCGATACAGCTGCTGGCTTGCTACAGTTCAATACTTTGCCAATTGAACGATTGGGTTTTGCTTATTCGATTGGAGACCAAGACAGCTGGTTAAGCCCAGCTAATATCAACCCAGCGCAAGTCACTCATTTAGTGTCAGATGATGCTGACTACTTAATTATTGCGCACCCAAGTTTTATTGGTGAAAAGCTGGATGAATTTGTTGAGCTCAAGCAGCAGCAGGGTTTTAAGCCACGAGTTTTGAACTGGTTAGAGATTGTCAGCACTTATGGTTTTGGTAATGACACACCTGCTGCGTTAGAAGAATTTTTGCGGGTGCAGTCAGTTTTAAAAGTCCCCGATTATGTTTTATTGGTGGGTGGGCACACCTTTGATTATCGTAATGTTATTAGCGACGAGGTGGTTAACTTTCTACCAACGCATTATCGACCTATAGGTATCTTTAATTTTGCGCCAACTGATAACCCTTATGCAGATTTGAATAACGATAATATTCCAGAATTTGCGATTGGTCGCTGGCCTGTACGCAGCGCAGATGATCTAAGCACCATTGTTAATAAAACCAAAGCTTGGCACGCTCAAAGAGACTCTTCGTCGTATCAAAATGGTTTACTGATTGCGCAAGCCAATGACAGTCGTGATTTAAACTACACCGACCAAATGGATGGCCGAGTCGCGCAGCAATTATCTAGCATTGCTGAGTTTGATCAACTAACGCGCGTGTACATGCCGCAAGTCATTGCCGATGGTGCGAGTGAGCCGATCAACACAATGCGTGAGCAAATTGCCCAAACGGTTCGCGATGGAGTGGATTTCATTAGTTTTGCTGGCCATGGCAGCAATGCTGCTTGGGGAACACAAACGATTGTTAATACGGACTTTGTTAAAAGCTTAAACAATCAAGGCCGCCCGCCAGTCGTAATGCCATTGGCCTGCTACACAACCAATTATGAAACCTTGAGCAGTAATACCTTAGCGCATCAGTGGTTGTTTGCGAATGTTGGTGATCAACAAGCGAATACTAATATTGGTTCGGTTGCTATTCATGGCGCAACGGTATTAGGCGAGTACCGCGAGAATGCGATTTTCGCTGAACGTTATTTAAGACAGGTAAATGATTCTGCAACTCTTGGTGAAGCAATTAAAAAAGCCAAACAAGAAATGGCTACGCAAAACACCATGTTGAACAATTGGGCACTACTCGGCGACCCGGCGTTACCCTTAAGATAAGCAATTACTCAACAGGCTCAGAGATAAGCAACTCAATAGTCTGTTGGGTATTGTTCTTAGTGGCGATTGCCTTAGATTGAATATCGCCTTTTTTGGCAATAGGCTCGCCAGACTTAGATATCCGCGCGGTGATTGTAACGTCTTCAAACAAGGACAGCTTGAATTGAGGAAGCATTGCGTCGTTATCACTTAAGGTTATCGTCGTTGGCAAATCACTCACACGCAAACGTTTGGCCGCTAATGGGGCAGGTGGGCCGTTTTGAGCGCGCGCAAACACAAAGACAACATCATTGTCAGTACTGGATGCAAGTGCGGATTCACTCAGAGACACACGAATGCTTATGTTGCCTTGGTTGCTTGCAGTGCTTGTGTTTGAATCTGGAGTTCCTGTCGATTCAATTGATTGCGAGGCTGTTTCAGCAATAATTGCGCGTAATTCTTGTTGTTGTTGAGGTACTGCGCTGAGCAACGGTAATAATTCAGTCCACCGTGCAATGGCTTTTTCATTTTGTCCCTGTTGCGCCGCACTTAAACCCACCAGCCATAAGGCTTGTGGGTTTTGTGGTGCAATCGCAAGCGCGCGTTCGGCAAATTCGCTTGGTTCGCCAGCGAGCTCACCACCAACGAGTCCTGCGGAGGATTCAGCTAAGGCGACCAGCGTATCAGCAGTTTCACCCTCAATGCTGATCAGTTTTAAAAAGCCTTCACGTGCTTGCCTATAGCGACCAAGAGCAAGATACGTACGCGACAATACTCGCCAACCAGTTGCATCATTAGGTTGCGCTTGTAAGCGTTGTTCAATTGAACTGATTAGATTATTAACTTCTTCAGCAGAGGGTGCTTGTTTTGCCTGCTCTTGAATCGCAATCGCTTTGGGGTTGCCTGTACCCAAATAAACCAATGACGCAGTCAGTGGAATGAACACACATAGAAGAACAATTAATACGGTGTTGGAGCCATAATTGATTGTTTCGGGCTGCTGATTTTGCTCGGCGATATCAATGTCTTCAGCCAATGTGTTTTCAATTTCGAGTTTCAGTGCTTCATAGTCGGTAACTGAAATGGCCGCATTGTTTAATTGTTGCTCTAATTCGGCGAGGCGCTCTTTGGCAAAGTGAATATTCTGAGTTTTGCGCTCATAGGCGATCACTGTACGATTACACACCAGAGGTAACACTAATAAAACCAGGGTTAGTGCGGTAATCAAAAAAGCAATAATGATAAATGTGTTCATGATGTTTTTTGATTCGTCGTATTTGGCTTATTAGTACCTGATGACTCAGCGTCAGCGCTGCTTGAAACAACATCGTCTGACAAAAGATTAGAAGAATCACGCAATAGATTCTGAATCTGTGTGCGCTGCGCCGAACTATCTGCTTTTGTTAGTGCAAGCATGGCTTCTTGTTGTCGGCGTTTGATATGCAATATCAACGTAATAATTACGCCAAACAACACAATAAATGGGCCAAGCCAAAGTGCTGCAGTTGTCGTATTGAATGGTGGCTTGTAAAGCACAAAGTCACCATAACGGTCGCGCATGAAAGCAAGAATTTCTTGATCAGTTTTACCTGCTCTTAACATTTCTGCGGTTTTACGGCGCAAGTCTTTCGCTAAATCGGCATCTGAGTCAGCCAGATTCTGGTTTTGGCATACCAAGCATCGCAATTCATTGATCAACGCTTTATAACGTTGTTCAGTTACAGAGTCGGCAAACGTTACTTGTTCAACAACGGCAAAAGACGGCTGACTGAAAATCATCATTAATAGCAACACAGCACTAACAAAGTGTTTAATGCTTTTTGTGCCATTAGTAGCGCTATTTGAATTATGTTGAATGCTCATTTCGTTATTGTGCTGCCATTAGCAGAGGCAATATCTCAGTATTGATGATATTGGGGTCTAATGGCCCAGTGTGCTTATAAACAACCATGCCTTGCTCATCAATTACAAAAGTCTCAGGCACACCATAAACCCCCCAATCAATGCCTGCATCTCCACTGATATCCAGTGGGATATAGGCATAAGGATTACCACGTTCGGCCAACCATTGTTCGGCATTTTGTGTGTCGTCTTTATAGTTTAACCCCACCAAGGTTATGGTAGTTTGGTTCGCTAACTGATTTAGTAGAGGATGTTCTACTCGACAAGCCACACACCATGACGCCCAAACATTGAGTAACCAGCGTTGGCCTAACAGGTCAGCAGGCCTAAACTCAGCACTTGCAAACGTTTTGGTGCCGGGCACATTCAATAGCGTTAAGCTAAACGCAGGCGCAGGCTTGTTGATCATTGTTGATGGCAGTTTGCGCGGGTCTAATTTCAAGCCAATTCCTAAGAATATGGCTAAGCCTAAAAACACCAATAATGGTACTAAGAATTTTAATTTCATCGTGCTTTCTTGATTGGTCTGCGATAACGCCGATCAGCACTGGCGAGCAAACCACCAAGTGCCATTAAAAAGCCACCAAGCCATATACACGCGACATAAGAGCGCAAATATAAACGTACACTCCAAGCGCCATTACCAAGATCGTTGCCTAGCGAGATGTAAATATCTCGTTCTAGTGTCGTGTTAATTGCAGCTTCTGTCATTGGGTTGCCGGACGAATAAAAACGCTTTTGCGGGCGTAATTCAAATGCGTTTGAGTTGTTATTAGTCTTCAGGTTTTGCGCAATTAAAAACTTACCTTCATTGGCCGTGTAGTTTTGAATCTTTTTAGAACTTACACCGTTAAACGTAAACGTATAACCGGCAAGTTGATACGATTCGCCAGGCTCCAGTTTTATGTCTTTTTCTTGGCTATACGTGTTTACATGGGTAACACCAATAATAAATACGGCTATACCGAAATGCGCAACACTCATGCCCCAAATTGACGCGGGTGTTTTACGTAAACCAGTGAGCCAGTTTTTTTGATTCCGTAGGCGTTCTAGTAAGCTGTAAACAGCCCACAGCATTACCCAAATGCCCAGTGCTAAGCCCGCAAATGCGCCCCAAGAGAAGCGTTCAATGGTTAGTGCATTAGTCGCTATGCCACTTACGATAAGACTAAACAACAGAATGACTAAAGTCTGTGGCGCGAAGCGAGATGGTTCGTCGCGTTTCCAGCGACTGGTTGAACCGATGCCGACAACAATTGCTAATGGAATGGTGAGTATCGCAAACATAAAATCAAAATAGGGCGGCCCAACTGAAATTTTATTACCGGTGGTAGCGTCTATGATTAATGGCGCTAAGGTACCAATCAACACCATTAACGCGCTTATTACTAACATCACGTTGTTGACTAAAAGGCTGGTTTCTTTAGAGAACCAAGCATAATGAATATCACTGTTTAAACGATGTGCACGCATTGCGTACAGTAATAACGAACCGCCAACAGTAATTAGCAAAAAGACTAAGATAAACAAGCCGCGTGTAGGATCACTGGCAAAAGAGTGCACAGAGGTTAGTACACCTGAGCGAACTAAGAAGGTGCCAAGCAAGCTTAAAGAGAAGGCTAAAATAGCTAATAGAACCGTCCATGCTTTAAACGCGCCGCGCTTTTCGGTAACGGCTAAAGAGTGAATCAGTGCTGTGCCAACTAGCCAAGGCATTAGCGAAGCATTTTCCACTGGGTCCCAAAACCACCAGCCACCCCAGCCTAATTCGTAATAAGCCCACCAACTGCCCAAAGTAATACCGATGGTTAAGAATAGCCAAGCGATGGTTGTCCAAGGTCTTGCCCAACGTGCCCAAGCTGTGTCGAGTTTGCCGCTGAGCATTGCGGCAATCGCAAAAGCAAATACCACGCTGAAGCCCACATAACCCATATAGAGCATTGGCGGGTGTATGAAAAAGCCAGGGTCTTGAAGAAGAGGGTTTAGTTCTTGACCATCTAATGGAATCGGTAATAAACGATCAAACGGGTTTGAGGTAAACAGCGTGAATGAAATGAAACCAATACTGACTAGGCCGAGTACGGCTAATACTCGCGCAATCATATCGCGTGGAATACCGCGACTGAATTTAGCCACCAGCGCGCTCCAAGAGCTGAGCATTAATATCCACAATAGTAATGAGCCTTCGTGTCCACCCCATACACCCGTTAGACGATATGCCAAAGGTTGTTCAAGGTTTGAGGTTTTTGCAACGTAAGCAATTGAAAAATCGTTGATATAAAAAGCGTATGTGAGTATGCAATAAGAGGCAACCACCAAACTCCACTGCGTGTAGGTGGCCGAACGGGCAAATGCCATCCATTTGCTTATACGCCTTTGCGCACCAATTAGTGGCACAATGCCTTGCGCAATAGAAACACACAGCGCGAGTACTAAACAAAAATTACCGAGTTCTGCGAGCATGACAGTTTATTCGTCTTAACCTTTTAATCATTAAGTGGATTAATACGAAATAGCGCCTTCAGCACTGTCGCATTTATTGGCTTGCGCTAACATAACGGCATCGGCCGCTTCGTTTGGTACATAGTTTTCATCGTGCTTGGCAAGAACTTTGTTGGCGATTAATGTGGCTTGTTGATCAAAACGGCCAATTGACACAATTGCTTGACCTTCTCTG
>CAZOBR010000069.1:0-12402 GCA_964578035.1 uncultured Gammaproteobacteria bacterium | reverse complement strand
TGGCAGTGGCACTGGCTATTGCTTTATCGATTTATTTTCTTGGGTTGTTTTTCTACCCGGCTTTGGTTAGAAAAATAGGTAGTGAGTTAGTGTTTGAAACGCTTAATTATAAAAATCGATTCACTGCTCTATCACAGGCTTTGGTATATTACGTTATCTTTTTTATTGCCGCAGGTTTTGTATTGCTCGGCATTGTGTTAGGTTTTGTTGGTTCTATTTCGTTACCATCAATTGGCTTGGTATTAATAGCATTCTCAGTCTCTTGGATCGTTGGCTTTATTACGCCGGGTGCGCCGTCTGGGGTTGGTATTCGTGAAGCGATTATCGTTTTTATGTTGCAAGCGCCGCTGACACCAGCGGTCGCTATAGTAGTGGCAGTTGTGTTTCGTATTACGACGGTGCTCGGGGATGTTTTGTTTTTGTCTGCTGACTATTATTTTAAAAATAGAAGGTAAGTTTTCGCAGCTATACTTTTTGTTGATACTCGTTGAGATATCTCTTTAAATTGTTACCATGTAGCCTAATTATAAAAACTGATTTCAGAACCGCGACTCCAATGAAATTAATTATTCAAATACCCTGCTTAAATGAAGAAGAAACGCTTCATATTGCTTTGGCTGCACTGCCGCGTGAAGTTGAGGGTTTTGATTCTGTTGAATGGCTAGTCATTGATGATGGTAGTCGTGATGATACTGTTCGTGTTGCATCCGAGAATGGTGTTGATCACATTGTTAGTTTCACGCAAAACCAGGGGCTCGCAAAAGCGTTTATGGCGGGCATTAATGAATGTTTAGTGCAGGGCGCTGATGTGATCGTTAATACGGATGCTGACAATCAGTATGAAGCACGAGACATACTTGTGCTGGTGCAACCAATCGTTGCTGGCAAGGCGGATTACGTTATTGGCGCGAGGCCCATAAGCCAGACGGAACATTTTTCGGGTATTAAGAAAATGCTACAAAAAATCGGCTCATGGGTTGTTCGAGTTGCAAGTGGCACCGATGTGGCGGATGCACCAAGCGGTTTTCGGGCGATGAGTCGCGAATGCGCTGCACAGCTCAATGTCTATAATAACTATACCTACACATTGGAGACCATCATTCAAGCGGGTCGAAAAGGCTTGGCAATTGTGTCGGTGCCCGTGCGTACTAATGAGGATTTACGGCCGTCACGGCTTCTTTCCAGTATCCCGAACTACATTAAAAAATCAATTTTCACAATATTTCGTATCTTTGTTGTCTATCAGCCGTTCAAATTTTTTATGACGATTGCGTTATTGGTTTTCACAGTTGGTTTCTTGCTGGGTGTACGTTTTTTATACTTTTATTTCACTGGCGAAGGCGACGGCCACGTTCAATCCATTATTTTAGCCGGTGTGTTGATGATCATTGGCTTTCAAACGGGCCTTATTGCGTTTATCGCTGACTTACTTTCAGTGAATCGCACATTGCTTGAAGAGTTGCGCGCTAAGCACAATATCCAAACAAGATTGAAGAAGTAGTTGAAAAAGTAATTATCGACCAAGCTAAAGCAGTAAAATTATCACGATGAAAATTTCAGAAGGCGTACAAGAAGACGGCATAGTCGTTGGCAATACGTACGATAAATATGGATCATCAAACCCAATTGTCAAATGGATGATGAATGGCTTTCATGGCGTGTTAGACGAACTCCTCGACAAATCGAATCCGAACTCGGTGCATGAAGTTGGATGTGGTGAAGGCTACTGGACAATAGAATGTCATAATAAGGGCTTAGCAGTCCGCGGTTCAGATTTTTCCGAACAAGTGATTGCGATGGCGAAAGAAAATGCCAGTAAATCAGGTTTTTCGACAGACATGTTTGAGGTTGCCAGTATCTACGAGCTGATACCGGAAAAACACAGCGCAGATTTAATCGTATGCTGTGAAGTGCTTGAACATTTAGATGATCCAGAAGCGGGTCTAAGAAAACTTCAAGAAATTGTGCAAAAAAATATTATTTTAAGTGTACCGCGTGAACCCATATGGTGTGCATTAAACTTAATGCGTGGCAAATATATCTCCAGCTTTGGCAACACCCCGGGTCATATTCAGCATTGGAGTAAAGGCGGTTTTATCAAGCTTGTGTCTCAATATTTTAACGTCGTCGAGGTTCGTAGCCCATTTCCTTGGATAATGCTTTATTGCGAAAAACGCTAACGATTTTATGTTTTTTCAGACGGCTTAGTGACGCTCGTCAACTATCTCGAAACTGCATTAAAACGACCAACATCAAACGAGCTTTTTCTTGCTGTTTGGGCTATAATTTGGTGTCGATAAAAACATCAAAAAATACCTAAATGACTGACCAATTCGCTAAGGAAACCATCCCCGCTAACCTCGAACAGGAGATGCGTCAGTCATATCTAGATTACGCCATGAGCGTGATCGTAGGGCGGGCATTGCCGGATGTGCGCGACGGGTTAAAACCGGTGCATCGGCGCGCTTTATTTGCGATGTCGCAGCTTAATAACGACTACAACAAACCGTATAAAAAATCGGCGCGTATCGTGGGTGATGTAATCGGTAAATATCATCCGCATGGTGATACGGCGGTGTACGACACCATCGTTCGTTTAGCGCAGGATTTTTCTATGCGCTATCCACTGGTTGATGGCCAAGGTAACTTTGGTTCAGTTGACGGTGATTCACCAGCGGCAATGCGTTACACAGAAATTCGCTTAGCCAAAATTGCACATGAAATCTTAGCGGACTTAGACAAAGAAACCGTTGATTTTTACCCCAACTACGATGAAAGCGAGCTTCAGCCATCGGTTATGCCAACGCGTATTCCAGCGTTACTGGTAAATGGCTCATCTGGTATCGCGGTTGGTATGGCAACAAACATTCCGCCACACAACTTAACTGAAGTTATTAATGGTTGTGTCGCGATGATTGACAACGAAGACATCACTGTTGATGAGTTGATGGAACACATTCCAGGGCCTGATTTTCCTACGTCTGGCTTTATTAATGGCAGCAAAGGCATACGCGATGCGTATCGCACGGGGCGTGGCAAGATTTATATGCGTGCGCGCACTAATATTGAAACAAATGAGTCAACCGGCAGGCAGTCAATCATTGTCACTGAATTGCCGTATATGGTTAACAAAGCACGCCTACTTGAAAAAATAGCCGAGTTGGTTAAAACCAAAAAAATTGACGGTATTACTGAGCTACGCGATGAGTCTGATAAAAGCGGTATGCGCATGTTTATTGGTGTGCGCCGTGGCGAAGTTGCAGAGGTTATTTTAAATAAACTTTTTCAACAAACCAGCCTGCAAACGGTGTTTGGTATTAATACTGTTGCGTTAATTAATAATCAGCCACGCTTATTCAATCTGCGCGAGTTGATTCAAGAGTTTATTAAGCATCGCCGCGAAGTTGTTACACGTCGTACGATTTTTAACCTTCGCAAAGCGCGCGCCCGTGCTCACACCCTAGAAGGTTTAGCCATTGCCCTGAGTAATATCGACGCAATGATCGCGCTAATCAAAAATTCGGCTAGCCCAGCCATTGCGAAAGAGCAGCTATTGGCACAAGTTTGGGAGCCCGGTGTGGTGGCTGAGATGATTGCCCGTGCGGGCGATGTGTCGAGTAAACCGGTTGGCTTAGATCCTGAACTGGGCTTGCACGATAATGGCTATCGCTTATCTGAAAAACAAGCGCAAGCGATTCTTGATTTGCGTCTACATCGTTTAACGGGTTTAGAGCAAGATAAAATTCGTGAAGAGTACGCTGAGGTGCTGCAAAAAATCGCCGAGTTTATCGATATTCTTGAAAACATAGACCGCTTGATGGAAGTGATTCGAGAAGAGCTAGTCGCAATTAAAACCGAGTACGGTGACGAACGCCGGACTGAAATCATTGAACAAAAATTAGACCTCACTTTAGAAGACATGATTGCCGAAGAAGACTTGGTGGTCACGCTTTCTCATGAAGGTTATGCCAAGTCGCAACCGTTGAGTGATTATCGCGCCCAACGTCGCGGTGGCAAAGGCAAGAGTGCGACTAAAACGAAAGATGAAGACTTTGTTGAACGCATGTTTGTAGCCAATACCCACGATACTATTTTGTGCTTCTCTGACAAAGGCAAAGTCTACTGGCTGAAAGTTTATGAGTTGCCACAAGCCGGCCGCAATGCCCGCGGCAAACCGATTGTTAACTTGTTGCCATTAGAGGGTGAAGAACACATTACCGCAATTTTGGCGGTTAAAGAGTTCACCGAAGGCCAACATGTATTTATGGCCACCAGTGATGGCACGGTTAAAAAGACTTCGTTAATGGATTTTTCACGGCCCCGAGCCAACGGCATTATTGCCTTGGATTTGGTTGAAGGTAATGAACTAGTCGGTGTTGGCCTCACCAATGGCGCACAAGAAGTTATGTTGTTTGCGACGTCAGGCAAGGCCATCCGATTTGCTGAAGGCGATGTGCGCAAAATGGGTCGAACTGCCCGCGGCGTACGCGGTATTAAAATGCCGAGCGAGCATCACGTGAATGCGATGATTATTTGTGATGCAGATGATGCCGAATCTGCCGTGCTCACGGTAACTGAAAAAGGCTACGGTAAGCGAACACTTCTATCCGAATACAATACGCAAGGTCGAGGTGGTCAAGGCGTGATTTCAATTCAAACAAATGAGCGCAATGGCAACGCGGTTGGCGCTATTTTAGTTGAAGAAGGCGACGAAGCCATGCTTATCACCAATGGCGGTACCTTAGTTCGAACTCGTGTTGGCGAAGTTTCTGTAATCGGCCGTAACACGCAAGGTGTTAAAGTTATTGGCGTTTCTGATAATGAGCAATTAATCAGCGTTGAAAAAGTGGCTGAGTCTGATGAAGACGATGAAGAAGACAAAAGTGACAATTCGGATAATAGCGATTAACGCCGGCTAATAATGCTTTTGCACGCGGGAAACATGCGGCAAAGGGTTTAGTGAAACTGATCTCTTATAAATTCGTATATTAAGACAAGAGTGTTTGGTATATGAAAAAAGTATGCTTCGTATTAGTTAAGTGTTTGCTGTGTTTTTTAGCCTTATCTAATGCCTCTCAAGCAACGGCTAGATTACCCGATAATGTCAGTGTCACTTTAAAAGCATTACAGTCGTCATATGCAGAAAGTGATGCTCTACTTATTGAGCTGACCTATAAAAATATAAGCAGCCAGCCAATTAAAATGCTGCAATGGGACACGGGTCTAGATGGCGGAATCTTTCATGACTTTTTAGATGTGCGGATTAATGGTTTCACATTGGCTTATTCGGGCTGGCACGCAAAAACGGCTGAGCCAACAGATAAGGACTATATTGTTTTAGAGCCTGGTCAGTCGGTTTCGGCCGAAGTTGATCTTGCGGATGCATACCCTATTTACGATCAGGGCGTTTATCAAGTTAGTTATAAGCTTGATGAGATTGGCCTGTCAGCCAAGCAGCTTAGTGGTAATTCAATTGCTATGACCTTAAGTGAGCAACGTGCCGTTACGCTGTTTAAACAACCTGCTCGTAATATTAATGGCTCTTGCACAACGGGCCAATTTAATACAGCGAGTGCCGCATTGGTAGATGCTGAGAGAATTTCGCTAATAGCTACCCGAGCATTAAATAATGCGCCGCCTTCTTTACGTTCTGAAGCTAGGCGTTATGTCGAGTGGTTTGGCCGCTTTGAAGAAAGAGGTTATGACACGGCTGCTGCTGGCATGCGTCGCATATTTAATGCAGCAAGAAATTCCACCATTGGTTTTGATTGTAATTGCCGCGCCGTCTTTGCTAGCCGTGCATCAAGTATTTTTGCGGCTGTTAACCCAAACGATATTTTTTGGCTTGTTCCTAGATTAGGAACAGACTCGCAGTCAGGTACGGTTGTGCATGAATTGAGTCATTTTAATATTGTTGCTGCAACAGATGATTTTAGTTCCGCACTAAATCAAGCGGGTTCAAGAACACTTGCTAGAAATAGCCCTGCAAGCGCAAGACTTAACGCGAATGCCTTTGAATACTTTGCAGAAAACACACCTAATTTGCCCATGCCAACTGAAGCAGACTTGCCGCCTGAAACTGCTGAAATGAATACAGGTTTTATACTAGCGATTATATAATGTTGCTGTTTGGCGAAGAAGTCATCGGATAAGTCCTTAGCTGCCAAATAAGAAGGCAAATAACTGCAAAAATGTGGTTGAATTTGTCGCAAACAGGTCGCACTGGTGTAAAATATACGAGTTACTGTAACCAAATAGCGAACATGCTTGTTCGCGGTGTTGTCACCTCTAGAGCAAACCCAATGAGTCGAATTTATAATTTTAGCGCAGGCCCTGCTGCGCTCCCTTTAGCTGTGCTTGAGCAGGTTCAAGCCGAAATGTTGGAATGGAATGACACTGGCGCATCCGTCATGGAAGTTTCTCATCGTGGTAAGCCCTTTATGGAAACAGCAGCGCAAGCCGAGCAAGATTTACGTGATTTGATGGGAATTCCAGATAATTACAAAGTTCTTTTCTTGCAAGGCGGTGCAACCGCACAGTTTTCAGCAATTCCTTTGAATCTAAAACACTTAGGTGAAAAGGCTGATTATGCTCACACAGGGCATTGGGGTAAAAAAGCGATCGCCGATGCAAAGCGTTTTGTTGATGTAAACGTTGTTTGTGATACTTCAGGCGAAGGCTATAAACATGTGCCAGCCGCTGACCAATGGCAGCTCAGTGATGATGCAGCTTATGTGCATATCACGCCAAATGAAACTATTGCTGGCGTCGAGTTTAATTGGCTACCAGACACAGACAAGCCAATCTGCGCTGACTTATCATCGACAATTTTGTCACGTCCAATTGATGTATCAAAATACGGCATTATTTATGCTGGCGCGCAAAAAAATATTGGCCCAGCGGGTTTAACGATAGTCATTGTACGTGATGATCTTGTTGGTCATTTTCCGAATGATGCGCCTCGCTTGATGGATTACCAAGTCATGGCAGAAAGCGACAGCATGAACAATACGCCTCCGACCTTCGCATGGTATTTGGCCGGCAAAGTCTTTGCTTATTTAAAAGAATTGGGTGGTGTTGAGGCAATGGCTAAGTTAAACCATGCCAAAGCTGACAAACTTTATGCTTACATAGACGCTTCTGACGGTTATTACACCAACCCTGTAGCAGTTGAAAATCGCTCGTGGATGAATGTGCCATTCATTCTTGCAAACAGCGATCATGATGCCGAATTTCTTAGTCAATCATACGCTGCTGGTTTGCATGCCTTAAAAGGGCATCGCTCAGTTGGTGGAATGCGCGCAAGCATATACAACGCCATGAATATGGATGGCATCGACGCACTTATTAATTTCATGGACACATTCAAAGCTGATAACAGCTAAATAATTATGTACAAAATACTTACTTTAAATAATATTTCGCAGGTTGGTTTAGACCGATTACCCGCAGACAGCTACACAATATCTGATGATGAGAAAGAGCCCGATGCCATCATTCTTCGCTCGTTCAAAATGCATGATATGGAGATTCCAGCCAGCTTAAAAGCAGTTGGCCGCGCGGGCGCGGGTGTGAATAATATTCCATTAGATAAAATGAGCGACGCCGGTATCCCCGTTTTTAATGCCCCCGGAGCAAATGCAAACGCTGTTAAAGAGTTAGTGGTTGCCAGCTTATTTATTACCGCGCGTAACATTCATAAATCAATTGATTACGTAAACGGCTTAGAAGGTGATGACGCTTCATTGTCAAAACTTGTAGAAGCAGGCAAAAAGAAATACGCAGGCTATGAACTGCCTGGTAAAACAATTGGCGTGGTTGGGCTTGGGGCAATTGGCCGTATGGTGGCGAATACCTGTATCGATTTAGGCATGAAGGTTATTGGTTTTGACCCGGGGTTAACCGTCGACGGTGCATGGCAGTTATCATCACAGGTGACACGAGCTAACAGTGTCGATGAAATGCTGCCCAATGTGGATTTTTTAACAGTGCATGTGCCGTTGATTGACGCAACTCGCGATTTAATCAATAAAGCCAATATCGGAAAAATGAAATCATCTGCTGTGGTGGTCAATCTAGCGCGTGGTGGCATTATTAATGATGAAGCCGTTTGCGATGCGCTTGATGCAGGTAAGCTGGGTTATTATGTAACCGACTTCCCAAATAATCGTACTAAGAAAAACGACAATATCGTTGGTCTTCCACACCTTGGTGCCTCAACCGGTGAAGCCGAAGATAACTGTGCCGTGATGGTCGCTAACCAAGTTAAAAATTACTTGGAAACTGGCAATATCGTTAACTCGGTTAACTTTCCAAATGTAAAGCTTGATCGTGGCACACCATATCGTTTAGTGGTGTGTAATGCGAATGTGCCAAACATGGTAGGCCAAATATCCACAATCATGGCCGATGCAAACTTGAATATTCACGACATGATTAATCAATCTCGTGGTGAAATAGCTTATACAATTGTTGACCTTGATAGTAAAATTCCTGAGACTGTAGTCGAGACAATTAGACAACTTGATGGCATTATGATTGCCCGTGCTATTCAAGCCTAATTGTTAGGAATAACGTATATCAAGTAGATGAGTGAAAAGACGCAACCGGACTCCCCAGAATTACTGAGTTTACGAAAAAAAATTGACGAGTGTGATCAAAAAATACAACGCCTAGTTCAACAGCGTGTATTGATTGCAGCGGATATTGCCAAGGCCAAAACTGCGGTAGATGTAAACGCGTCTTTTTATCGACCCGAGCGTGAGGCACAAGTATTACGTCGAGTCCGCGAACGCAATGAAACATTGCGCGCTGAGATGAACGGCTTGGTCTCTGACAACGCCATGGTGCGTTTAATGCGCGAGATCATGTCCATCTCTTTGGCGGCTGAAATGCCGATGAGTGTGGCCTACCTTGGCCCCGAAGGCACTTATACACAAGCCGCCGTTATTAAGCATTTCGGTCAGGCCGTAAAAAGCTTAGACGTCAAAACCATTGGTGATGTGTTTCGCCTTGTTGAACAAGGCAAAGCCCATTTTGGTGTTGTGCCAGTAGAAAACTCGACCGAAGGCATTATTACGCACACACTGGATTGTTTTTCTACGTCAGATTTAAAAGTGTGTGGCGAAGTGCAATTACAAATTAATCATCAATTGCTCAGTCATGCTGATGGCTTAACCGCCGTTAAAAAAGTATACGCACATCCGCAAGCGTTGGCGCAATGCCGCGAATGGTTAGAGCGTTATCTGCCAAATGCTGAAATTTGTAATGCCAGCAGCAATGCTGAAGCGGCAATTATTGCATCAAAAGACGACACTGCTGCGGCTATTGCAAGCGATATTGCGGCCAAGCTCTATGACATCGCCATTCTTGCTTCAGGTATTGAAGACGAACTGAATAACACAACACGCTTTTTAATCATTGGTAACGAAAGTTATTCAGCCAGCGGTGAAGATAAAACGTCAATAATGGTGTCTGCACCAAATAAAGTGGGTAGTTTGTTTGAATTACTAAAGCCACTTTATGACGCCGGCGTTGACATGAGTCGGATAGAATCGAGACCTTCACGGCAAACCAATTGGGAGTATGTGTTTTTTATTGATCTTAATGGGCATGTCGAGACACCTAAGGTGCGTGATGCCTTAGAGGAATTAAAAGCTAATTCAGATTTCTTTAAACTGATTGGTTCATATCCAGTCGGTGCCTTGTAATTAGGCGAATCGCAAAACCATATTCCGTTCAATAAACATGTTTAATAAAGTTACTATTATTGGCACTGGCCTGTTGGGCGGCTCTGTGGCTCGAGAGCTGCGTCACCATTCTATGGCGCAAGAAATTGTTGGCGTATGCCGCAGTGAAGAAACTGCACTCGCCGCTGTTGCTGCAGGTGTGGTTGATGTTGTGTTGCCCGCGCAAGAAGCAGTAAAGGGTGCTGATCTAATTATCTTGGCAACGCCTATGCAGGTTATGGTGCCATTGTTAGAATCGTTGCAAAGTCATATATCGACGAATGCAATTTTGAGCGATGTTGGCAGTGTTAAAACCGACCTATACACCGCTCTAAAAGCAAAGACGCCTGATCTGTTAGAACAATTTGTGCTTGCGCACCCGATTGCGGGTGCTGAGCATTCTGGCGTCGCTGCATCGCGCTTAGGCTTGTTTACTGGCAAACACTTAATTATTACGCAAACGCCTGAAGTCACTGAGTCGCATATTCAAGCGATTACAAGCCTGTGGACAACATTAGGTGCAAAAGTACTTAATATGAGCCTGCAAGAGCACGATGCAATTTTTGCCAAAACTAGTCATTTACCCCACGTTATTGCGTTTAGTTTAGTAAACTACTTACAGGCGCAACAAGATAGTGAAAAATTGTTTGATCTAGCTGCAGCTGGCTTTTATGATTTCACTCGGATTGCTTCCAGCGATGCAGAAATGTGGCGCGATATATGCATGACAAACCAAACTGAAGTTTTGGCTGCTTTGGATGGCTTTCGAGATCAAATCAATGGTATACGCCAAATGGTCGAACAAGGCGAGCAAGACAAAATATTAAATTATTTCAGTAGCGCTAAAAGTGCGCGTGACTTAGGTTTAACAAACAAAAGTTAAAGGGTTTAATAAACAAAGATTAAAGGCCTTAACAAAAAGGTAAGGCCAATGATTGATCTAAAAGTTAATCGAGCAAGCATATAGAATCAATTAGCAAGTTAAGCAGCACAATAGAAGAAGTAAGAAAATGAGTTCAAGTTTAGTATTAACAACAGCAAAAGCAGCTCAAGGCTTAAGTGGTGAGGTTCGTGTGCCGGGTGACAAGTCAATGTCGCATCGAGCGGTTATGTTTTCGTCATTAGCCAATGGTACCAGCCACATCACCGGTTTGCTTGAAGGCGATGATGTTATGGCAACTCTTAGTGCATTTCGAGCCATGGGCGTCAAGGCGCAAGGGCCTAACAATGGCGAGTTAACCATTCACGGTGTAGGCATGCATGGTCTAAAGGCGCCTGAACAAGACCTTGATATGGGTAATTCAGGCACCGCCATGCGCCTAATGAGTGGTATTTTGGCTGCGCAAAATTTTCCTTCAAAGTTGGTGGGTGATGAGTCTTTGAGTGGTCGCCCAATGCGCCGCGTTACGGTGCCTCTAGAATCCATGGGCGCGCGTTGTGCAACGGATGAAAACGGTTGTCCACCCATTCATATTCGTGGGGTCGAAAAGCTCGAACCCATTAATTACAAACTGCCGATGGCCAGTGCGCAAATTAAATCGGCTGTGATGTTGGCTGGGCTGTATGCCGACGGTGAAACCAGTGTTACCGAACCTGCACCAACACGAGACCATACAGAGCGCATGTTGCAGGCCTATGGTTATGCCTGTGAAGCAAAAAAAATAGATGATCAAGCAAGCACCATTACACTTAAAGGTGGTGGCGAGCTTAGTGCTGCAGATATCGAAATTCCTGCGGATATTTCGTCATCCGCTTTTTTTATGGTGGCGGCCTCTATAGTGCCAGACTCTGAAATTGTTATTCAGCATGTCGGTGTTAACCCAACCCGCACTGGTATTATTGATGTGTTGCGCGCCATGGGGGCTGATATCGAGTTGCTGAATCAGCGGTCGATTGGTGGTGAACCTGTTGCTGATATTAAAGTCTGTTATGTTGGTTTAAAAGGTGCGGACATTGATCCAAAACTAGTTCCGCTTGCAATCGATGAGTTTCCGGTGGTTTGTGTTGCAGCGGCCTGTGCAGACGGTGTTACTACCGTCTCTGGTGCTGAAGAGTTGCGACATAAAGAAAGTGACCGTATTGATGCGATGGTAAAAGGTTTGCGAGCCATTGGCGTTGAAGTCGAAGAGCGTAAAGATGGCATGATGGTAACCGGCGGCAGCATTGCTGGTGGCGTTGTTGAAAGTTATCACGATCATCGTATTGCCATGTCGTTTGTCGTAGCAGGTGGTGTATCCGAAGGGTCAATCACAATTAATGGTGCAGACAACGTTGCCACGTCTTTCCCTAATTTTGTTGAGCTGGCGAATCAGGTTGGCTTAACCGTCAGCTAGCGTTAACGATTAATGTCATCACTTTTACCGCCGGTACTTGCTCTTGATGGCCCGAGTGGTGCGGGCAAAGGCACGATCGGACAACTGTGTGCACACAAGTTTGGTTGGCACTATTTAGACAGTGGCGCAATTTACCGAGGTTTGTCATGGCTGGCGAACCAGCATAAGGTTTCGCCAGATGATGTGCCTGGTTTAGTAGCATTGGCTGACTCAATGGAATTAATGTGTCATGTGCAGTTAAATGATGTTGCACAAATAGAGGTGAATGGAACCATTGTAACGGATCAATTACGCACCGAAGAAACAGGCGAAATCGCCAGTAAAATAGCACCTTTAGCCGA
>CAZOBR010000068.1:0-12405 GCA_964578035.1 uncultured Gammaproteobacteria bacterium | reverse complement strand
AGGTAAAGCAAACTCAACATCTCACTTCGTGGATGATCTAGGCCTTGATTGAAACCCATAACAAGTTCAAAAACGAATGCACGCACTGCGTGCGCACGGACGCGCCTGTCGGCGCGCCCTTTGGCAAGGCGTTAGTTGTGCAGGAACATTGCATTTCATAAAGTGATAGAATAGTATCACTTTATGAAAGTTGAATTAGTTACAAATCTGAAGCGCCAAGCTACGAAAATTCTGGCGGATCTTCATTCTTCTCGTGAACCGATCTTGATCACTGAACACGGAAGGCCTTCAGCTTATTTGGTCGATGTTGATGATTTTGAATCAATGAAAAACCGGATGAGTATTCTTGAAGGAATTGCACGCGGCGAAACAGCTTTCGAAGAGGGACGCTTTCTTAATCATGCAGATGCAAAGGAAAAATTAGCTAAATGGCTAAAATAGTTTGGACTGAGTCAGCGATTTCAGACCTAAACGATATTGCTGAATACATAGCTTTAGATAAATTAAGCGCAGCAAAGAAACTTGTTCAAAAGATATTTAGTCGGGTAGAGTTACTTTCCGATTCCCCTAATTCTGGGAGGAAACCTCCAGAACTAGGTGAATCTCGATATAGAGAAGTAATTGTAGGGCCTTGTAGAGTCTTCTACAGAAATAACGGAAATGACCTCATTGTGCTTTATGTCATGAGAACAGAAAGGCTCTTGAAAAACTATGTCCTTGAAGAACGTGCCAGAAAAAACAACCATACAAGTTCCAAAACGTAATGCGCTTTTCAAGCGCACGGACGCCGCATAAGACGCGGCGCCCTTACTATGGTCGTTATTTAAGCCCCCGTTCTGCAAGTAAGTAGTAAAACTTTGCGATATGATTGTCGCAAAGTTTTTGACACAGATTGATGAAATGACACAGCTTTTGCGCCGAGGGTTTGATTTAGGAAGTGGTGCGTCTAACAATCCACACTCGTCGATAGAAGAGGCGAGCCAACGTTGGCAGCAGGGTTTGGCTGTGCATTGCAAATTGGTGCTAAATGCTGAGCTGGATTGCTTTAAAAATGAAATTGAGCAGTCTGATTTATTATATCGCTCAATTTTAAAAGGCCGCAGCGTGGATGACCTAGCACATGAGTCTCGTTACATTGAACGTTGGCTGCCCTATTTCGAGTCGCTGGGTTCGGGTGTAAATCAAGGTGATGCTCAAGAAATAGAAACACTGTACTTTGATGCGATTAAAGATGGTGAATTGATTGCCGAAGACCTCTGGCTAAAAGTGTCGCGTTTATCGTTTTACAAGGATGATGCGTCAATGCGGTTTCGTTTTTCCTTTGGTGAGGACTTTTCAGAAGACGTAGCGGCTGATGAACAGCGCCAACTGTACTCAGCTAAGCTATGCGACAGTATTTTTCCTGAATCTTTGATCATTAGTCAAAACAGTGATGTGATTGAGCGGCTTCAAACCGTTACCGGTTTGGCTGAACCTCGTTTTGTTGAACGAATTATTTATTACAATGCGCCCAATGGTGGCGCTTATCTGCATCATGATTTGGAGCGTGGCCATGCTGGCGTGGTGTATGCACAACTAACGGGAGAAACACTTTGGCTTGCTTGCCCAAGGTATCAATTAGTGGATGAAATTATTGGCTTTGTTGAAGAGTGCGATCAATCCAATCAGTGGCCAGAGACAGTCAACGCCGAAGCTCAGCAAATATTGCTTGATCTTATCTCTACCCCAGAGACCTTAATCGACGCATTGGAGTCGTTTAATCACGATCAAGTGATTCACCTAATTAACGAAACAAAAGAGTTTGTTCAGCACATCATCAGCCAAGGTCATGCCTACGTGGTTAAGGCGGGCGATCTTATGCTATTGCCGCAAAAAGACTGGCATTCAAGTTGCTGGCACAGCGTGTTTTGTTTGGGCGAGACTAGTGGCCAAGCCTTATCGTTTGCGATTCGATAAGGCTTTGGTGTTACGAATTTAAATCAAATGCGTTTTAACCACTGGGTTGTTTTCTAGGGTTCTGTGCACCGGGCAGCGGTCCGCAATTTCAATTAAACGCGCACGTTGCTCATCACTTAAATCGCCTTTAATTTCAATGTGGCGAGTTATGCGGTCAATTTTTCCATCTTTTTGCCCGCAATCGACACAGTCTTCGGCGTGAATTTTCTCGTGCTGCAAGTCAATAATAACGTCATCCAATGGCCATTTTTTATGATTGGCATACATACGTAATGTCATGGATGTACACGCGCCGAGTGACATCAATAATAAATCATATGGGCTAGGGCCAAGGTTGCTGCCACCATAACTCGTTGGTTCGTCTGCACGTAATTGATGTGAGTCTGTGAACAAGCCGCGCAAAAATACTTTGTCTAATTCGGTCACGCGTACCACGCCTGCATCTAATGATGGAGCAGTGCGAATGGCTTTTTCTGCGGGCACAGCATCGGAATTTAAATACCGTCTTGCCCAAGCAGCTAAAGTATCAGCCACGTACTCTGAGTCATTACGATTACTCAACAAGTGATCCGCATGATCAAGCGAGACAAAACTTTTCGGGTGCATCGCCGCTTGATAGATTTTGGCCGCCTCAGCAATATCCACAATGGTATCCACTGGTGAATGAAATACTAACAGTGGAATACCCAACTGGCGTATGTGTTCGGTATTACTGTGATCATCCAAATCGTCGATTAACTGTTGTTTAACGTTGAACTCATTCGGGCCGATCTTAACCTTGGCTTCACCTCTTTCAGCGATCTCTGGTTCTACTTCACAGAATAAGTGCTTCACATGCTGAGCGGTTGCTGGTGCTGCAATCGTGGCAACGGCCTTGAGTGATGGTATGTGCTTGGCCGCTTGTAACACCGCCGCGCCACCAAGACTGTGGCCAATAATTAACGAGGGCGCTTCATAGCGTTCTTTAAGAGCATTAGCAGCGGCAATCAAATCATCTACGTTAGACGAAAAGTTAGTATTAGCAAAGTCACCGTCGCTGTTACCAAGGCCGGTAAAGTCAAAACGCAATACGGCAATACCACGCTGGGCGAGTGCCCGCGCAATGCGGCTTGCCGCTGCGATGTCTTTGCCACAGGTAAAACAATGCGCAAAGATGGCGCTCTGTTTTACGTCACTAACGTTGTCAGGTGTTTCGAGTAAGCCAGCAAGGGTTTGCCCATTGGCATTCGAGAATTCAAATTTAATTTTTGCCATGTCTTCAAGTTCAGTAGATGAATTGCACTAGATATCGTGCCTATTATAGTGTCTATGAAATGTCCGCCTTTAGTAAGACCTAGTTTAGCTTATATTCATAACACGAAGTTGAAGAAGAGTTTAGTAATGCTGATTCTTTAGTTTCACCATAACGCCGACCACGATTGCATCACAGCGATGGCCTGCAAATTCATAAGATGAGAGGCCTGTTGTTTTCAGGTGCTTGGCAAATATTGTTTGTAATTTTTGTTTGGCACGTCTGTAGCGTGTTTTAACAACATCTTCGCTTAAGCCCAAAGATTCCGATGTTTCGCGTGTGCTTAACCACAGAGTTGCTATACTGATTGTTGATTTGCTTAACAGACAAAATTATTTTTAACGTTTACATATTTCATGGAATAAACAATGACTGATTCAACAGATTACGTCCCACCTAAAGTCTGGACATGGGACACAGAAAGCGGTGGCAACTGGGCCAGTATTAATCGCCCAATTGCAGGTGCAACAAAAGAGGTAGAGCTACCGGTTGGCAAACATCCATTACAGCTGTATTCATTGGCAACACCCAACGGACAAAAAGTTACGATCATGCTTGAAGAGCTATTAGCGCTGGGTATTAAAGAAGCGGAGTATGATGCTTATTTAATTAACATCAGCGAAGGCGATCAGTTTGGCAGTGATTTTGTTGATATAAACCCAAATTCAAAAATTCCTGCGTTAATGGATCACAGTACCAACCCACCGACGCGTGTGTTTGAGTCAGGGGCTATTTTGTTGCACCTAGCCGAGAAGTTTAATGTGTTTGTACCCACTGAACCGAGTGCGCGCGCTGAGTGTGTGTCGTGGTTGTTTTGGCAAATGGGTAGCGCACCGTATTTAGGTGGTGGCTTTGGTCATTTTTACAGTTATGCGCCGTTTAAAAGCGAATACGCAATAAATCGTTTCGCGATGGAAGTTAAACGACAGTTAGACGTATTAGATCGCCAACTGGCTGACAATACCTACATTGCTGGTGAAGACTACACGATTGCCGATATGGCTATTTTCCCTTGGTATGGTCTTTTGGTTGTTGACTCTTTGTACAACGCGCAAGAATTTTTAGATGTGGCGTCTTACAAAAATGTAGCGCGTTGGGCCAATCAACTTCTGGGGCGCGATGCAGTAAAACGTGGTTGTATGGTGAATCGAGCTTGGGGGCCTGAAGAAGGCCAATTGCGTGAACGCCATGATGCCGATGATTTTAATACACGAACGCAAGACATGTTAAACACCGAAGGCTCTTAAGCTTAACAAGCTGAGGGCTCTTAACAGTTAACAAGCTGAGGGCTCTTACATCTAACAAGCTGAAGGCTCTTACAGTTAACAATAAGGTACGAAAATGTATGTCGGAACACACCCCCAGTAATTTTATTAATGCCAATAAAGTTTCTAAAAAGTACGGTAGCAATACCGTGCTTAAAGATATTGATCTGAGTATTGGTCAAGGTGAAATTGTTGGGTTGATCGGCCCAAATGGTGCAGGTAAGTCGACCTTGCTCAAAGCCATTATGGGTCTGATCGCGTATTCAGGTGATTTGTCGATCTTTGGGCAAAACCCCTATAAGAATCGCACGGCGCTGTTGCAAAACATGAGTTACATTGCCGATGTTGCGTCACTGCCCGGTTGGATGAACGTTAGCGACTTACTTAACTTTGTTGCTGAAACTCATCCTAAGTTTGACATTGGCCGTGCCCAAGATTTATTAAAAGATACGCCAATACAATCAAAGCAACTGATTGAAACTTTATCTAAGGGCATGAGAACCAGACTGCATTTAGCCATCATTTTAAGTATCAGCACTGACTTGTTGGTCTTGGATGAACCCACCTTGGGTTTAGATGTATTGGTGCGCCGCGATTTTCAAGATCGGCTCGTACAAGATTATTACAATCAACAACGCAGCATTTTAATCACCACACATCAAATTGATGAGGTTGAAAGCATTCTCACGCGGGTGGTGTTTATTCGCGAAGGTCAAATAACGATGGATTTTCAAACGGCTGATTTGAAAACACGTTATAGCAAATTAATCACGACACAAAACATTGTATTGAGTGATCCAACTGCGCAGCCAATTTATCAGCGCGCGTTACCTGATCGAACCGAGTTGATTTTTGATAATGTGGATCAAAGCAAACTCAGTGAGTTTGGTGAAGTACTGACACCAAGCTTAGAAGATTTATTTGTTGCAACCAACTCAGGTCAACGTAATCACAGCGAGGCAGCCGCATGAACACAATGATTGCCTTATTAAAGCGCGAGATTCTCGAACATAAAAATATCTGGCGTGTGCCGGCTGTATTAATTGGCATTGCTTTATTAGTGAAGCTGTCTTTGTCGGTGGGTAACTTGTCCGTTAATATCGATGTGCCAGACCAACTACAGCTGGATGAAACAATTGATTCCGCGCTTGATGTGGTTGTTGCGCAAGCACTTAATTCAATGAATTATTTAATTGCGCTAGTGATGTTTGTTGTGAGTATTTTTTATGCGCTGTCGTGTTTGTATAACGAGCGACAAGATGAAAGCGTGTTGTTTTGGCGTTCATTGCCCATTTCAGATCAGATGACTGTGGCCTCCAAACTCATTGTTGCGATTGTGCTCGTTCCAATTGTGATCGTGCTTTGTCAGACTATTGTCGCTGTTATCTTTTTTTATGTGCAAGCATTTGAGTACCTGAGTACGTACTTCGCGAATTCACTGAGTAATTTGATCAAAATGATTCTATGGTCACTCGTACCAGTCATCGCTTGGTGTGTGTTCTGTTCACAAGTCGCTAAGAAAAACCCATTTTTGCTCGCCTTTATTGCACCAATTATTTTAATTCTAATTGATAAGTTATTTCTTAACGGCGCGATCAGCCAAACCTTTGTGATCAATCGTTTAACCGGTGTCTCTGATTACAATACAACAACACTCATGTTTGGTTTACTGTTTAGTGCTGTTTGTATTGTTTTAGCAATTGCGAAACGCAGCCAACGTTTTTAATTAAACCGCTCAATATATTGGCAGCGTTGGCAAAGGTCTTCCACCAGTTTACGTTGTTGAAAGCCGTGCAGTATTGATTTGGCTTTATCGGCATCTAATATGTCAACAATGGCGGTTTCGTTCGCATCGCCCAACACAATAGCCGCTTCTTTATCTAAACAGCACGGTACGACAGTGCCATCGGCAAGAATGCCAAAGTGCGATTTTAAACCATAGCAGCGACCTTGTGTGCCGAGTACTGGCAGATCCAAGCTTGGCCAAATAAATTCAGTATCAAAGTGCAAATAAAGTCGTTTTGTAATAAGCACACTTTTCTTTTTGCGAATATCAATGTCAGTTGGCGCTGTGAAATCAAAGCGTTGACAAATACGCTCAAGCATTTCTTTATTCGGTGTTTGGCTGCCAATCGCGTCATTTAAATTCCACAGTCTATAATTTAAATAGAGCTCAGGCCTTTCTACTAAAGCGCGCTCAGTAAAACTGAAGATACGCTCAAGGTAATTGCTTGGGTCTTTGTCAGGAAAATTATCAAAGAAGCTGTGCAGCGAAAAATTAATTTGGTAAAAACGTGGGTGCAACAATAAATTAAATTTATCTAGCCGAACTAACACGCCATTTGTTACTAAGAAAATATTAGCGTTGTGCTGATCACATATTTCAACCATCTCGGCTAATTTGGGGTGCACGAGTGGGTCGCCCATTAAATGCAAACAGACAAGTTCGGTGAGTGGCGCAACTTGTTCAACGATCTTAGTAAAAAGGTCGAGATCCATCATTTTATTGTCGCGAATCACTGCAGGACAAAAGCTGCACTGTAAATTACAGATATTGCTGATTTCGATATGAACCTTATTAAAGCGCTTTTTCATGGCAAGCAATCAACAGCATATTTCTTTTATTGAATATCAGTTTTGTCGGATTTAATTTGTTTAATAAATAAGCAACCCACTGCGTGAAATTAAAATCACCCTCTTCAGTTGCGAATGTTTGCACATTGCCTTCGCGCCATACCGCTGCTCTAAAGAGTGATCGCTTGGTTTGCTGGGTTAAACCGATTTACCAAAGCCAACATTGTCGGGCGCGATAACTCGAAAACCCTGATTAACAAGTAATGGAATCATATGCCGATACAAATAACTCCAAGATGGCTGACCATGCATCAATAACATTGTTTGACCACCTTTAGGCCCCACATCAACGTAGTAAATACGATAACCGAGGTTGTCGACATAGTTCGGCGTGAATGGGTAATCAGTGAGGTTAGCAAAGCGGCTATTAGGCGTACGGGCAACCTTTTGCGCAACCGACCACTTTGGTGATGATTGCAGTAAACATACAGCCAATATAAACGCAATTAGTAGAAACGTAAGAGCGCTCAGTATTACTATTAACATTTGTGTGCCTCTTTAAATTACTCTGAAGTTACATGTTGCACAAATACGATGATACTAAGTTGTTAGAACGATAAGCTGTTAGATTTATAAAGAGTAACGCGCAAAGCTAGTGTCTGATTCCCAAAGTGTAACGCTGATAATCGGCATGCCTTGTTGCGCGGCATACTCATAAATTAACTTAGCGATATTTTCTGCTGTCGGATTTTCATCCATCAAATAAAATTTTTCATCGCGCTCTTTAAATACCGGTACCAGGGGGTCGTCTTTGCATAACAACATCGTATGGTCTAAGGTTTGGTCAATCCAGTGTTTGATGCTTTTTTTAACGTCGCCAAAATCGACCACCATGCCTCGTTCATCGAGCGTGTCGCTGGCAAGTCGAATTTCGGCAGTACCATTATGGCCATGCAAGTTCTGACAAGGACCAACATAGTTCAGTAAACGATGCCCGTAGCAGAAAGAGATAGATTTAGAGATTTCGTACATGATCGGAGTGTAATTGGTTCTGTAAAGCGAAATGGGTATTTTCTGGATTATAGGCTATCAAACAAATAATGCTGGCCTACTTATATAAATTACCTCTATATTTATGACTGTCTTAAATCAAAAATAAATTTTATAACAGAATTCACCATCTACAATTAATTCAACACCTGTTAATAATTCAATATCAGAGAATAAAATGTCGCGTAATCAAAAATCATCAGGCACGTTAAAGCCACGCAACCCTGTTGCGCGTTCGCCCTTGTTGCGAAAAGGAGGTGCGCATCAAACAAGCCCTTCGGCGAAAAGGCAACAAAGCCGAGACGCACTGCGAGATGAAGCACAAGATTGGCGTGAAGAATTAGAAGAGCAAGAGCTGCCAGCCGAGCCCGATCAAGAGTAATAGCCATAAGTTTATATAAGCAGTCTTAAACTAGCTCAAAAGTAAGTATGTAAGGATACGGATTAATCTTTGGTCAATTAATACTTAATTTATGGTTTTTGTCACATTCTCATGATGAACACATTTTATAACTATAATCCAAGCTGTTTTGCTTTTGGCCCCGAGGCTACTACCATGACGATTTACAAACTGAACGAACACCGTTCTTTAAATGACACTGATTTAGTTGAAAATAGCTATGGCGAAACCCCGTTACCCTTTTCGCCGCGCATTCAGCTTGAGAATGGTGTGCAGGCAATACCGCAACAGTTTTTACAAGTTAGGCGTTCGCGCGCATCGCTTGAAAAAATTGTCAGTGAGATTTCATTTAGCGATGATTACCCGCTGTTTGTTGGGGAAGAAAACGGTGTTTTGTATTTGCAAGCATCGGTCATTGGTAAAGAGAATTACCCCAGTACTCACCGCCATAAAGTAACGCCGAAAATTGTTTATGGGCGTAAATGGCTGATTGAAAAAAATACACCAACGTCTGAAGTAGTACAAACCGCATTGCTTGCGTTAAAAAAGATTCGCGAACACGAAGTGCGCGAAAAACTGTTTTTTAGTATTGAGCAAAGTTCTAAAACAACGCCATTTAATACGCACATGGATTTGCCTCTTATGGCTAACAATCCAAATTTGTTTGAAACACAATCACGTTTAGAATCACTAGAAGAGTTGCTAGCGCGTATTAAAGTTAGCAGCCTATCGTTGAGCTTGTTGAAGCAGCATGATTTAGGTGAAGGGCGCGCATTGTTAGAGATCCAGCTAGTTTGTGGCCAGCGAACAGAGCAATTTTTTCCTGAACTGGTGAATAAAACAATTTGCTTAGTATTGGATTCGTTGAGCAAAACTAATGTGTTGCATGAGTTAAACCTTGAGCTCATAAAACTAAGCGATCGTTACATTGAAGAAAAATTTGCCTTTAATGGTTTCGCGCGTTTTAGTCGACAACAATGCCCAGAGCGTATCGCAGAATTTTCAGTTCACACGCGTACCGTTAATAACCCAGATCAGCGTTTCACGCCGTTATATAAAAAGATGACGCACCAAGTCGATTACGACCGTGCACCTGAATACTCATCGCTTTATTTAGGTGAAAAACAGCGCCAAACAATCGATAGCTATAAGACGCTGGACGGACATCTGCCAAAAGATAGGTTGGCGGAAAACATCAATCAATTATCAACGTTTGAAGCATAATTTTTTATCAACTATTGTTATCAAATAAGAGCTAAAGCGTGTCAAAATACACAGCGTATGACAGACCATGATGATCAGATAAGTAATCCAACGGAAGATGTTGGTCAAAGTAGCTTTGCTGCCATATGCGAGCGCCGTTACTCACGCCGACAGTTCGTCAAACGCGCTGTATCCGTTGGTGTTGCAACGGCAACAATGGGTTTAAGCGCTTGCAGCAATTCGCAGAATCAAGTTGATGATCAAAATGCAAGAAGCAGCGCTGGCAAAGCACCAAAACCAAACTATGACTTTGTTGAAATCGAACACGGCAGTGACCAACACCACCATGTAGCGCCTGACCACCAAGCGCAAGTTTTACTGCGCTGGGGTGACCCTATCTTTGATAGCGGCCCACAATTTAATCCGCTCAAACAAACCGTTGAATCCCAGCGCCAGCAGTTTGGTTATAACAACGACTATGTCGGTTATTTACAGCTTGGCAGTGAAACAGATGTGGATAATCGTGCTTTGCTTTGTGTTAATCACGAGTACCCACTGCCCGCGATGATGTTTCCAAATTATCAAGGCAGAGAAGCGATTACAGCAGAGCAAATCGAGGTTTCTCAAGCATCTATGGGTGTGAGTATTGTGGAGGTGCGTTTGCAGGACAACGAATGGGCAATACAACTGAACTCGCCGTACAACCGCCGCATTAATGCATTGGATTCGCTTATACGAATTAGCGGGCCCGTTGCGGGGCATGAACGAGTGCGTACCAAGCGTGACCCAAGCGGTAAAAAAGTAATTGGCACAATTAATAATTGCGCTGGTGGTATGACCCCCTGGGGAACGTTTTTAACCTGTGAAGAAAATTTTAATTTTCATTTTTCAGGCGAATTAAGCAAAGACCACCCAGAACAGCGTAATTACCAACGCTATAACTTACGAAAAAATGGCTATATTAATTGGGCAACTCATGACAAACGATTTAGTGTAGAGCACGAACCAAATGAACCAAACCGCTTTGGTTGGGTCGTAGAAATTGACCCTAAAGACCCAACGTCAATACCAAAAAAACGCACAGCTTTAGGCCGCTTTAAACACGAAGGCGGCGAAAATGTGATAACCCAAGATGGTCGGCTTGCGGTGTATATGGGGGATGACCAACGGTTTGAATATTTATATAAATTCGTTAGCCGCGACAAAGTCGATTTAGCTAATCCAGAAAAAAATCAAGACTTGTTAGATTTTGGTACTTTGTATGTTGCAAAGCTTTTCGAACTAGGTAATTTGCAGTGGCTACCGTTAACAATAGATAACCCTGTATTAAAGACAACTTTTACCAACCAAGCAGAAATTTTATTAGAAACACGCCGAGCCGCGGATTTACTTGGTGCGACTCCGTTGGACCGACCTGAAGACGTTGTACCAGATAAAACCAGTGGCAAAGTCTATGTGATGTTAACGAATAATACTAAGCGCAAAGATAGTGATGTTGGCAGCCCGAGAATTAAGAATGCATTTGGTCATATTATTGAGTTGAGCGAAGAAAATAATGACCATGGCGCCGAATACGCAACCTGGGATATTTTGGTTAAATGCGGCGATCCAGATAAGCCTTCACATGACGCAGACTGGAATCCGTACACAAGTCGTAATGGTTGGTTTGCCAGTCCAGATAATGCCGTATTAGATCCGAGTGGCCGATTGTGGGTGTCCAGCGATCAAGGTTCTAAAGTTAACTTAAGTGGTACCGGTGACGGACTTTGGGCATTAGAAACTAACGGTGAATTACGCGGTACAGGTAAGATGTTTTTCCGTGTACCGAATGGTGCAGAAATGACTGGCCCTGCGTTTTCAAATGATGGCCAGAACCTATTTTTGGCTGTACAGCATCCGGGTGATGGCGATAGTTTTGAAGAAACAACGATTAGCCAAGCGACAACACGTTGGCCCGACTTTCAAAAAGATATGCCGCCCCGACCATCGCTTGTGGTGGTGCGAAAAAAGGGCGGCGGAGTTGTTGGATAAAGCAGTTGTCGCTTAATATGTTTGCGTATTGATAAAGCCAATACGCAAACATGCCAACAAACAGTAGACGTCAGAAAGTTTATTTAACCCAGCGCTTTTTTATGTTCGGCTAGGGTCAAGGCGCACGCCGTAGCCACTTCTTGGCCTTTAATTACAAAATGCTCTTTAAAGAATGTTTGATGCTCTTCGCCAGCATGAAAATGGTGCGGCGTTAGCACTGCTGAAAAAACAGGAACACCGGTATCCATTTGCGCGCGCATCAAACCATCAATAACCGCATGCCCAACAAAGTCGTGGCGATAAATACCACCGTCAACTACAAGGCCTGCGCCAACCACAGCGGCGTATTCACCAGACTCGGCTAATTTTTTTGCAAGTAGTGGAATTTCGTACGCGCCGGGTAACTCAAAATAATCGACGCTTAAATCACTTTGTTCAGAAAATGACTTTTTAAAAGAGTCTCGAAGTTGATCGACGATGTCGCGGTGCCAACACGCTTGAATAAATGCCACGCGCTGACCAGTATTGTTAGAGGAATTTTTCATATCAGTACTCAAATCAATTGTTACATTAGTTTGAGGGCAAACAAGGAGCAAACAATCGAAACGGATCGATTGTGTAAAACCTTATTCTCA
>CAZOBR010000067.1:0-12558 GCA_964578035.1 uncultured Gammaproteobacteria bacterium | reverse complement strand
TGGCAGTCAGCGGGTTCTGTTTAACGCATCGCTGTTCCTACCTGTTGGTGGTAAATCTTTAGATCGCCGTTTAGCTCTATTCGTAGATGGCGGGCAAGTATTCTCAGATGCCGAAGGCATTGATTTAGGCGAAGTGCGTTTCTCTGCTGGCGTTGGTTTTAACTGGATCTCACCAGTTGGCCCGCTGTCAATCAGTTATGCAGTACCGCTTAATGATGAAGAAGGTGACGAAGTCGAACAGTTCCAATTCAGTGTTGGTCGACTTTTACAATAACAACAATAAGCAAAGCTTAGTTTATAACTTCGATACCTCTATTGATAAGGTTGGTATATCTAGTGGTTTAGTTAGGCTAAACCCGAACTTAAAATTCAAAGCTAAATAAGAAGAAATTTTACAAACAATTAAATAATTATATTTTTACTTAAAATTAAGGTGTTACAAATGTTAAATCGAAGTTTAATTCTGTTGGTTGCCCTTGCGGCCGTGTCATTTACATCAACAGCTTCTGCGGAACTTAAAATTGGCGTATACGATAATCGCGCAATTTTGAGCAGCCTACCAAGCCTCAAAAAAGAGGAAGAAAAATTGCAAGCGGAATTTGCTCCCAAGCAAAAAGAGTTTTCTGATAAGCAAAAATTCTTAATATCGCTGCAAGAAGATCTGGAAAAAAATAGCGCAATCTTAAGCGCTTCTGAGCGTCGTGCTAAAGAGCTTGAGTTCGCAAGCAAACGCCGTGAGCTTCAATTGTTAAGTGAAGACACGGAGCGTTTATTGAATGTTCGCCGAAACGAAGTAGCACGAAAAATTCAAAACATGGTTTTTCAAGAAGCTAAGAAAATGGCAAGTGAAGAAGGTTATGATCTAGTGATCAATACCGGAATTATTCACGCAAGTCCAAAAGTTGATTTTACTAGTAAGTTATTAGAGCGATTGGCTAACAAATAATAAGTCATTGCCTTGACTGTTTGCTTGGCTCTTTATGTGTCAAGCAAACTGCTTATTGTCGGTGTGTTTTATTTTTCAAAATATAACGCTAATATATAAACGTATAAAAGGATCTAATTGTGGCTGTACTTGATATCCACCAAATTAAAAATTATTTACCACATCGATATCCCTTCTTGTTGGTTGATCGAGTCTTGGAGGCACAAGGCAGCGAATCTGTTGTTGCAATGAAAAATGTAACGTACAACGAACCGTTTTTTGAAGGACATTTTCCTAATCGACCTGTTATGCCAGGTGTTTTGATTGTTGAAGCACTAGCGCAAGCCGCTGCGTTGATGGCAAGTTTTGGCGAGACAGAGATTGATACTGAGAATCGAGTTTATTATTTTACAGGTATCGATAAAGCCAGATTTAAACGTCCAGTTGAGCCGGGCGATCAATTGATATTTGAAGTTAAATTGGTCCGTAAAATAAAAAACATGTGGAAATGCGAGGGCGTTGCTAAAGTTGACGGTGAAGTCGCAGCGTCTGCGCAATTGATGTTTACATTTAAAGATATCTAGCTTTGAAAATCCGCCAAACAAATCTGCTCATCAAGCGAGCCGCCCCATCAAACAACGAGCTCCGCCCGTGTACCGGAGAATTGCATCATGAGTGTTGATATTCATCCATCAGCGTACGTAGAGCGGGGGGCTGAACTTGGCGAAAATGTCAGTATTGGTGCTTTCTCGGTTATTGGTTCTGATGTAAAAATTGACGATGGAACGAAAGTTGGCGCTCAAGTGGTTATAGATGGACATACAACAATTGGCAAGAAAAACGAGTTTTTTCCGTTTACGGCAATAGGTGGAGAACCGCAATCGGTTTCCTACAAAGGTGAGCCGACTGAAACGGTTATTGGTGACAATAACGTCTTTCGTGAAAATATTACGGTAAATCGTGGTACCGCTGACGATGCGGGCGTTACTCGTATAGGAAGTGATAATTTATTTATGGCGTACGTGCACATTGCGCATGACTGTCAATTGGGCTCCAACTTATTGTTTTCAAACAATGCCAGTTTAGCGGGCCATGCTAAGGTTGCAGACAATGTTGTGCTTGCTGGTTATACCTTAGTGCACCAGTTCGTACGGATTGGGCGGCATAGTTTTTGCGGCGTTAATACATATACAACGCATGATGTTCCGCCTTTTATGTTAGTGGCTGGCGATAAAGCAATTACCCATGGCATTAACACACGCGGTATGCGCCGACGAGGCGTCGGTAATGAAGCGCTTGTGGAATTAAAACGTGCTTATAAAACAATATATCGCTCAGGCTTCACGATTGCTAAAGCCCTAGAAGAGATTGCTGCTGCAAATTATCAAAGTGATGAAATCAAAGAGTTGGTGCAATTTATTCAGGACGCGAAACGAGGAGTAGTACGCTAGGCTTAGCCAAGCGTTAGAACCGTCAAGGACACGATGAAAGTCGGTATAGTTGCGGGTGAAAAATCAGGTGATTATCTAGGCGCCGAACTCATTTTATCGCTCAAACGCCGATACCCCGATGCCGAGTTTGTTGGCCTGTGTGGCCCTTTGATGCAAAAGGCTGGTGCGCAAAGTTTAGCTGAAATGGATAAAATTTCGATTATGGGTATTGCCGAGGTTATTCCGGCACTGCGCGACATTCTATCTATACGAAAAACCTTAAAGAACCATTTTCTTGAATGGCGACCGGATGTATTTATTGGTATTGATGTTCCTGACTTTAATTTAAGCCTTGAGAGAAAATTAAAGGAAGCAGGTATTCCAACGGTGCATTACGTTAGCCCAACGGTTTGGGCATGGCGTACTGGGCGGATTAAAAAAATTCGTAAGGCAATTAACTTAATGCTTACTTTGTTTCCTTTTGAAGCGGAGTTTTATCGCAAGCACGATACAGCAGTAAAATACGTTGGTCACCCAATGGCTAAAACGGTCATAAATTGGCAAGTTGATAGTGCGATTACACAAGAATACAGTGATGACAAAACAACGTTGATTGCACTATTGCCAGGCAGTCGGATGAGTGAAGTATCGCGTTTGGCACCGATAATGCTAGAGGGCGCAAGGCAGTTGCACCGTGCGTACCCAAATCTACGTTTTGTAATCCCAGCGGCCTCCGAGAAATTGAAGCGCTATATTGTTGAAGACTTGGCATTAATCGAGTCGCCCGTTGAAATAATCGATGGTCACTCGCAAGATATTTTATCCGTTTGTGATCTTGCGGTGTTGGCATCGGGTACCGCTGCACTTGAAGCAGGTTTGTTTGGCAAACCTATGGTGGTAATGTATCGAATTAGCAAAATAAACGAGCTGATTGCGAGGCCCTTAATGGTGGTTAAGCATTTCTCTATGCCAAACCACTTAACCGATCCGCCAGCGGTGCCTGAACTGATTCAAAAAGCGGCAAACGCAGACAACATGGTATTTGAAGTGCGAAGACTATTGGATGACCAGCAGCATTATCAGCGCATGAAGTTGGCGTTAAGTCAGATAGCACCCGCATTACACGAAGACTCAGGTGAACTCGCTTGCGACGCAATTGAACAATTATTATCTGATCAAAGAACAAAGCCATGTTAATTGCAGGTGTGGATGAAGTAGGCCGTGGGCCTCTCGCCGGGCCGGTCATTACTGCGGCGGTTATTTTGCCTGTTGATTATGATTTACCAAGGCTAACAGACTCCAAAAAATTGACAGCCAAACGCCGTGAATCGCTATCGAACGATATAAAAGAACAAGCTCTCGCGTGGGCGTTTGGTGAAGCCAGTGTTGCAGAGATTGATCGGTTAAACATTCTGCATGCAACCATGTTAGCAATGCAGCGTGCAGTGAAGTCCTTGAGTATAACGCCAGAATCTGTCTTGGTTGATGGCAATCGAACACCTGATTTTGGATTACCAGCGAAAGCAATTGTTGGTGGCGATGGTATTGAGCCTGCAATTTCAGCTGCTTCGATTATTGCCAAAATTGCTCGTGATAAATTAATGAGCGGCTATGCGTTGGAATATCCACATTATGGCTTTGAACGTAATAGCGGTTACCCGACTAAGCAACATCGTCAAGCATTAATAGAGTTTGGTGTGACACCTATTCATCGACGAAGTTTCGCACCTGTTAGAGCAATTCTAGAGAATTAAATCTGCCTAAAGTCGATCGATAAGCTTATAATTTATTGATGCCACAATCCTTCGTTCATCTTCACCTGCACTCTGAATATTCTTTGGTAAATGGCATGATCCGTTTACCAAAACTGATTGAGCAAACCTTACAGAATCAAATGCCTGCAGTCGGAATTACTGACATGGGCAACTTATATGGTGCGGTAAAGTTTTTTAACAAATGCATGGCCAATGGTATCAAGCCAATCATTGGGGCAGAAGTTTATATAGAAAACCCTGAAAAAGTTACTCAGCCCACAATATTGGTTCTGCTGGTTCAAGACGAAAAAGGCTATGTGAATTTATCAGAACTTATTTCAAGAGGCTTTCGCGAAGGGCAGCAAACAGGCAAGCCAATTATTCAAAAAAGCTGGTTGCAAGGCAAAACAGAGGGCTTGATCTGTTTATCGGGTGGTTTGCGTGGCGAGCTGGGTGCCAGTCTTATGGCGAATCGAGAATCACATAGCCCAATATTAATTCAAGAATACCAAGCGCTGTTTCCTGATCGTTTTTATATAGAAATACAACGTGTTGGTCGCCCATACGAAGAAGAGTATATTGCCAGTGCCGCACTATTAGCCGCACAGTGCCAAGTTCCATTGGTTGCAACAAATGATACGCATTTTATGGAACAAAAAGACTTCGATGCGCATGAGGTTAGGGTATGCATAAACGAAGGCAGAGTCTTAAACGATACACGTCGTGTTAAACACCACACGGTAGAGCAATATTATAAGTCGGCCGAGCAAATGATTGAGTTGTTCGCTGATATTCCAAGTGCCATTGATAATACATTGCTAATTGCCCAGCGCTGTAATTTCGAAATGCGCATGGGTACGTATTTTTTACCAGACTTTCCAATCCCTGAAACTGAAACAATCGAATCTTTTTTACGCAAAGAGTCGTTTGCTGGTTTAGAAGTGGTGCTGCATCGACGTTTCCCTGATGGTCCCAGCCCAGAGGTACGCAAGGAGTATGAAGATCGAATGGATTTCGAGCTTGGTATTATTAATGAGATGGGTTTTCCTGGTTACTTTTTGATTGTCGCGGATTTTATTCAATGGGCCAAAGATAACGATGTGCCTGTTGGGCCGGGCAGGGGTTCAGGAGCCGGATCTATTGTTGCTTATGCACTTAAAATTACCGATTTAGACCCGATTGAACATATCTTACTCTTCGAGCGTTTCTTGAATCCTGAGCGTGTATCGATGCCCGACTTTGACGTAGATTTCTGCATCGAAGGACGTGAGCGAGTCATTGAGTATGTGGCGCAAAAATACGGTCGCGATAAAGTCTCACAAATTATTACTTACGGCACGATGGCGGCCAAAGGGGTTGTGCGTGATGTCGGGCGAGTAATGGGAATGTCTTATGGTCATGTGGATGGGGTTGCAAAGTTAATACCGTTTGATCTGGGTATGACATTAACTAAAGCGTTAGAAAAAGAACCTGAGCTTAAAGATCGCTATGACAATGAAGAGGAAATTACTGCGCTAATTGACATGGCGCTCAAACTTGAAGGCTTGGCACGAAACGTTGGTAAACACGCCGGTGGTGTGGTGATTGCGCCAACCAACTTGACCGATTTTACTCCGCTCTATTGCGAACATGGCAGTGACCAAATTGTTGCACAGTATGACAAAGACGATCTTGAAACCATTGGTTTGGTTAAATTTGACTTTTTGGGGCTAAAAACGCTGACGATTATTGATTGGGCTGTTAAGGCTATTAATCAGTCGCGAGCGAGCACAGGCGAAGACTTATTAGACATTGCTAAGCTGCCGCTAGACGATATGCCGACTTACGAGTTGCTTAAAGAAGGTAAAACAACAGCCGTGTTCCAGCTCGAATCCTCTGGTATGAAAGAGCTGATTAAAAACCTCAAGCCTGATCAATTTAATGATATTACCGCGTTGGTTGCATTGTATCGTCCAGGACCGCTTGGTGCCGGGATGGAAAAGGTTTATTGCGATCGCAAACATGGCATTGAACCGACCAAGTATTTGCACGAAATGCTTGAGTCGATATTAGATAACACCTATGGGGTTATTCTGTATCAAGAGCAGGTAATGGAAATTGCTCAAGTCATGGCGGGCTATTCTTTGGGCGGCGCAGATATTTTGCGTCGTGCAATGGGTAAGAAAAAAGCTGAAGAAATGGACAAACAACGCGCCATTTTTGAACAAGGCGCAAGTGAGCGACAAGTCCCTGCAGACATAGCAAAAGAAGTTTTCAGCCAAATGGCGTACTTTGCCGAATACGGCTTTAATAAAAGCCACTCAGCGGCCTATGCGCTGATTGCCTATCAAACCGCTTGGCTAAAAACGCATTATCCTTCGCAGTTTATGGCTGCGTGTATGTCTGCGGATATGGAAAATACCGATAAAGTCGTTATTTTACTGAATGAAGCTAACGAGATGGGTTTAACCGTACAGCACCCTGACATTAATCTATGCGAGTTTGCATTTCGAGCAACCAATGCAAAAAATATTGTCTATGGATTAGGTGCAATCAAAGGGATTGGCCGCCCAGTGATTGAAAGTATTATTGAAGCCAGAGGTAAAGGTGGAGCGTTTAAAGACCTCTATGATCTGTGCGCTCGTGTAGACGTTAAGAAAGTAAACCGCCGAGCTTTAGAGGCTTTGGTTCGCTCTGGTGCCCTAGATGATTTGGGCGTGCACCGCGCCAGTTTAATTGCCAGCATCGATCTAGCGCTTGATGCGGCAAACCAGCAGCACCGGAATGCCGCGGCTGGGCAAAATGATATGTTTGGTATCAGCGCGCCGCAAGAGACCGTTCAGACTTATCAAAATGTTGCTGAGTGGCGTAAAGAAGATTTACTCGCTGCTGAAAAAGAAACACTGGGTTTGTATCTGAGTGGTCATCCGATAGATGGTTATATTGCTGAGCTTGATCAGTTCACGTCGTGCCGCTTAGTTGACTTAGATGTTGGTCAAGGCAAGGGTAAAAAAGCGGTTACCCTAGCGGGCTTAGTCGTTGGTGCACGAATCATGAATACCAAATCTGGTTCACGGATGGCGTTTTTACAACTAGATGATAAAACCGCGCGTATCGAAATTGGCGTTTTTGGTGAGCTATATGATCAGCGCCGTGATGTTATTCATAAAGACAAGGTTTTAGTGGTTAAAGGTAAAGCCAGTTACGACCATTTTACGGGTGGTTTACGTTTATCGGCCGATGAGTTGTTTGATATCGAGCAAGCGCGTAGCCAATTGGCGCGGCACATGCAAATACAACTTGATGCCGAACAATTGAATAGTGAGACAGTCACCACGCTACGTTCGATTTTAGCACCTAGCGATCAAGGTCTATGCGGTGTTGGCTTTGAATATCGTACGGCAACAGGGGTGTGTAAATTAGATCTGGCAAACGATTGGCGAATTGTGCCGAGCAAGATAATGTTAGAGCAGCTTGAGACACTTATAGGCTCTACTAATATTCGTTTAATATATTAGTCGTGTAAAGCTTTGATGTTCTTGGCGACTTTTAGTTACTGACTTATTGGTTACAGGTTTAGAGTTACCGACTTAGGTCGGTAACTCTATGTAATGACTCATAAAGTCTTTCTAAGTCCTTGCTCTTTAAATACTTTATCTGTTAGTTTATAATTGTCCGATAAATATAATAAGCTAATCATTCATATTATCGAATGAAGATAGTAAACATTAGTAAAGTTATTCGTTAATGGTTTGTTAAAAATATTAAAACTCCTCTTCTAAAAAATATGATTTTAAATATTACTGGGCAAACAACGATGCGACGATGATCCTTCCTAACCAGACGCGATGAGCATGCTTATATTTACAAAATACGCAGTATTACTAAAGTTGTATTACTAAAAAGGTAGCAAAATAATGACTTACTCTGCCAAACAATTTGCAGAGCAGCTATTTGGGGAACTAGCGCTTAATCAGCAAGGCCGATATTACGTCGCGCTCAGTGGCGGTTTAGACTCGACTGTATTACTCCACTTAATGCATCAAGTGCAGCTTGAATATGGTTTTGAGCTAACTGCTCTGCATGTTAATCATCAAATACAAGCGCAATCTCAAGATTGGGAAGATCATTGTAAAAGAGTCTGTGATGGGTTTGATATCCCAATTGTTACCACTCAGCTAGCGCTGCAATCCAGTTCCGAAGTTGCCGCGCGTGATGCACGCTATCAATGGTTTAGCGAACAAATTAGACCTGGTTCCGTATTATTAACCGCACACCACAGACAAGATCGGGCAGAAACATTTTTATTTAATTTAATGCGCGGTTCGGGCAGTAGTGGCTTATCGAGTTTGCGCGCGGTTCGTCCGTTTTATGGTTCTCGTATCGTTAGGCCATTGTTAGCATTAAGCCGAGAAGAAGTTGGCGACTATGCAAGGGCAAATAAACTAGACTGGGTTGAAGATCCTAGCAATCAACAAGTTAAGTACTCGCGCAACCAAATCCGTCACAATGTATTACCAGTGTTACGTGATTTTCGTGAAGACGTAGTTACTAATATCGCTCGCGCGGCTGCAAATTTAGAACAAGAAAACGGCTTATTACGCGAAGTCGCGATTGGTGATTTAGTTGAAGTGCGTGAGCAACCGCTGCATCCGCTCGATAAATCATACGCTCTATGCTTTGATGACTTTGTACACCTATCGCCTGCGCGTCAGACAAATTTAGTGCGTTTTTGGCTGCAAAGTTTGCATTTGCACACGCCAAGCCGTTATTTAATGACAAATTTACTTAATGCCTTTGTTAATCCGCCGAACACGACGGCCGTGATTCAAGAAGACGGCACTCAATTTCGCTTCTATCGAGGTTTTGTCTATGTGATGCCTGCGTTAGAAGAGCCAAAGCCGTTTACGGCGTTTAACTGGGATATCGACAAACCTATAGACTTGTACCAACAAAAAATACGAGTCGACGCAACGACTAAATTGCGAGAACTATTCAACCAACAACGTAGAGCAAACATCCGTTTGGCCGCAAGACTTAATGTAAACAACCCCAAAGCCTTACAAGGCCACTCTTTAAATCTGAAGAAATGGTTGCAAGATATCGGTATTCCACCATGGCGACGAGCCGCAATGCCATTATTAACAATGACAAAACCGAATAGTGATGTTGTGTTGTGCCCGGTTGATCAACAGCAACAAAATGATTGGGTTTTATTGGAGTGCCCGCTTAACTAGACGATCGTTTTTCGTTTAAGGTTCTGTTTCGCTGAGGGTTCTTATTCCGCTGAGGGCTCTTATTCCGCTGAAGGCTCTTATTCCGCTGAAGGCTCTTATTCCGCTGAGGGCTCTAACTTTCTGATTTGTTCTAAATTGTTGAACCAGCCTAATTCGTGGATTCTTTTACCAAAGTGTTTGGCACCTTTGAGTGTGTAATGCCCGTAATCGTAAAACGATTTAAAGCCTTCTGGCGTCACACCGTCGCATTCTTTTAACTGCTCACTGCAGATATAGTCTTTTTTGCGCAAATATTTTACACCTTTTTTCTTGGCGATATATTTAACTGGATGATTTAATGAACCATCTTCGGTTATTTTACTGTTCTTATAAAAGAGCTGTCTGAGTTCTTGTTTGTTAAATTCATCGGTGTTCTTTACGTACCAATCGAATACCAGTTCGCCTTCAATATCATTAAATTCGGGTGTGTTCGACAGCACAATAAGTTGCTTTCCTAATGCGTGGATATTATCGATAAAGGTCTCTAATACAGCAATATCACCCGGGTAGCCTTTACTACTGGGTGGCATGTAGCGGTTTGATAGAATCACCACATCGCTCATTTGAAAGAGTGGGTTATTGGTAGTGAATTTATCAAATCGTTTTTTGTTTGCGCCAACCCCCATTCCTAGGTAAACAAATTCATGATTATTAAACAGGTCAAGATTTTGAACCATTGTGTTGTATAAATCTTTACCATGAGAGTTGCCAATAATAGCTATTTTTATTTTGTCGGTTTTTTCATCAAACCATGAACCTGGAATTGGATCATTGACGTATCTAACAGAATCCTCTCGCAGTACAGCGTTGTCGTATTCACTTTCCCCATATAAATCAACTAAGTCTTGAAAACGTTCTTTCGAAGCATCTTGATAGATGATCACCGCGCAAGACCCCAATATGATCGTGATAGCCGTTATCACAAAAATTAGAAATGACTTGAATGACGTTCTGACCTTATTCCTAAATGGCTGTTCTAAAAGATAGTAAGTAGCAATCGATAGAACGAACACCAGTGCTATTAATTCAAATTTATCTTTTGGCGTGTCGAAGCTGCCGCCACGAATTCGAGTGAACGCAAATACAGGGTAGTGCCAAAGGTACAGAGAGAAAGATATTTTGCCAATCCCAACGAATAGCTTGGTGCTTAATAGTTGCGTTGTTAACTCGCCTCGGTTCGCATAGGCAATGATCAATAAGGTTCCAATAACAGGTATCAGCGTAATAAATCCAGGGTGAGTTTGTTCAAGCGTAATTTCAAAGAACGAATACACCAGCATTAACAAACCTAGCAAAGGAAGCCAGTTCGTTATGCGGTTTGTATTTAGTTTGTTATGTAGAATTAAATAAGCAAGCAAGCCGCCACTGAGTAACTCCCAAAGACGAGTTGGTAGTTGGTAAAAAGAAAATGAGGTAAATGTTGGCGATAGGGTTTGAGCCAGAATTAAGCTTACTAGCGCTAAAACCGACAGTATTAGAAAGCTATTCTGCGGCTGCTTTCTGACTAGCCAAGCCAGCAATAGCGGAAAGAAAATATAGTACTGTTCCTCAACGGCTAGAGACCAAGTGTGCAGAAACGGCTTTAACGCCCCAGACTCAGCGCCATACTCTTGAAGGGAAAAGTCCCAATATATGTTCGCTAGAAACAATAAAGACGCGACAATTGATTTTGAGTAATCTAATAGTTGAGTTGGTAATAAATATTTATATGAATACGGTATTGCAACCAGCATCACAATCAGTAGTGCTGGCAATAGTCTTCTGGCTCGACGTTCGTAGAATTGGCTGAGTGAAAATTTATTGCTTGATTGAATTTCAGCGAGTATTAAGCTTGTGATTAAGTAACCTGAAATAACAAAAAAAATATCAACACCCAGAAAACCACCGGGCAAGAAGTTGCTTGTTCCAAAACTAAATTCTGCATGATAAAAAATCACAGAAAGAACTGCGATTGTTCGCAAACCGTCAATTTCGGGTCTGTAACGAATTAAGTTTTTCATAAGGAATTTATTACCGCAGACGTATCCGGCAAATCATATGTTATTAATGCTATTCAAAAACAGCGGACAAAGCGAGATTGTAAATTAAGTAGCGTGTTCATAAAAAAAGCGTTGAACATAAAGTCCAACGCTTCTAACTCGATAATACTACCCGTAATGCTAAATGGGTATGTATTGAGTGCGGTATTTATTCTTGACGAGCTTTGTATGCACGTACTGCTGCATTGAACTCGTTTGCTGCTTCTTCCTCTTTAGTAACCGAGTTGTTATACGCTTCAACTAGAGCCTTTGCTTCCTGTTGAGCGACTGCGCTTTCTTCATCTTCACCGCTTGAAGTCGCTAATGCTTCTTGTTTTTTTGCTAAACAGTTACGGTATTCAACTAAATCAGCTTGAAACGCTTTTAATGCGCCTTGTGCAGCCACAAGTTCATCGGTACTTGCCACATTACCATCTGGCACAATTGGTGCGGTAGGCAACTCACACTCAGCGTAAGCTTGACTAGAAAAGGCAATAATGCCGAAGCAAAGGATTAATTTACTGAATTGGTTTAAGGGACGTTTCATAGGGCTCCAATTAGGTTTGTATCTGAGGCTTAAGTATCTACTAACCAGTTGTTGTTATTGTTCGCTGGCATATATTAGTTCGTAATATAATTTTAGCGTGCGTGACAGCTTTGTCAAACTGACTTTCAGTTATGTAACAAATATTATGATTAATCTCGCAGTGCTTCAAGTGTTGTTTTGTATGAGTCAGTATCTGCAAATTTGTCGTATGCCAGCGGCATGCCGGTTGCTTTGCCTTTCGCTGTTGCAGCGGGGTTGGTAAAGCCGTGAAGGACGCCGGGGTAGTTTTTAAGCAGGTAGTTTGCCTGCGCATTACTCATTTCAACTTCAAAGTTTGACACGCTTTCAGCAGTTACCATAGGATCGTCAGCACCATTAAATACCATGACTTTGCCGTTAAATGATTTTGCAGTCATAGGTGTGTCTGTTTCCAATAAACCGTGAAAGCTGGCTGCGACTTTAAGTTTCTTGGATGCTCTTGCCATTGCTAAAACGACAGCACCACCAAAGCAATAGCCCAAGGCGCTGATCTCGTTCGAATCAACACTCTCTAGGTTGCTGACTGCTTTATAGGCAGCGTCAAAACGTTTCTCTATTGCGCCTTCGGTGCCACGTGATTCGGCCATTAG
>CAZOBR010000066.1:4358-12724 GCA_964578035.1 uncultured Gammaproteobacteria bacterium | reverse complement strand
AAATTACTTATTATATTATTGTGGTGGCAACTGACATGGTGGTGAGGCACAAACAGGCGGATCACCAAATCCACCACCTCCAGGAGGACTAGGAGTGCCTCCAACGCCGACAGCTGCTTTAATTAATGTCTGAGGCCCTTTGATATAAGGCCTTAGGCGTGTGTTATCGAGATAATAAAAAGAAACCGGTACCTTGGTAACACCCAAGGCGTTCAATGCGGCAATTAAATCTGGGCGATTAAAAATCAACCCTTTACCCGTTAAGTTTTTAAACGATGGCTTTAATGCCCCTTCTGGCGCTGTATAAGGAAACGCTGTTTCTGTACGAGGATTATCCCATTGCGCATATAACTGATTATCAGCTAGTGCTGTCGCTACTTCTTCGCCTTCGCCAGCACCAATCACGACTAACAAAAACGATGTATTATTAAGAGAGTACTCTTCTGCCTCAACAAGTAGGTTTTGCCATGCTTCAGGCTCAAAGTCATCCTCTTCGGGAATATCAAAGATCTCATACATTTCTTCCATCTCGGCGTATAGATGGTATTCCCCTATACTCCATTCCGGAGATGGCGTAGTGATTAAATTTTTCTCTGAATAAGCTTGTTGAACACCCTTAATTGTACTTGGGTAACCCAATTCATCTACTGCTCGCTCATTTAAACGATTATAGATAAACACCACCGGCAGAACCGCATTCGGGTCATTCTTAAGGGCTTCAGCAATGCGTTGTTCGCCATCAATTAATACGGAACCCGTCGCTTCATAAAGCGATACAAAAATAGGTCGGTTTTCAACAAGCTCGGTTGATTTTGTACGGTACCAACGAATACCTTTCTGCGGTTTTTGTAGACGACTCAATTCTTGTGCAGACGCCAAGAAATGATACTGACCATCAAACCAATCAGGGTAAGGAGTAAGCACCAAGCGTTGTTTGAAAAACTTTTCTATAACACGCTCAACTGAATACGGAATTGTTTCATCTTCACGCACATCCTCTTCAAGCTCTTCTTCTAGATCTTCAAGGTCATAGCCCGAATACAGATAACTGGAAGTTTCCGTCAAGAGTGGCAATAAGTTAACGGCTGAGCTCGCAAGTTCGCGACTTTTTTCTGGCTGAAATTTAACCGCAGCTTGCAATACTTCATCAATATCAAGCCCCATTGCAATTGCGCTCATAAACACCATCATCGACGGCGTTTCTTTACTCAATAAACGTAGAATTTCTAACTTAGTTGGCGTGCTTGACTCGTTGTACATGAGCTCGCCGAACTCAGTATCTTCATAGTCAAAATCAGAAAAGCGCCAATCTTTGACGAAACCTGCATTTTTGTTATCAAACTCGCTCTCTTCTTCTGGTGCAACTCGGTAGCCTGCTCGATCTGTTTCTATAACAGAATCAGCAGCATCCGCGTAAGCAGACGCACACACAAGCCCCGCAGTTGAAGTGCCAAATATAAGCACGATAACAATGCGACGCACATTTTCACTCCAGATGACTAAAGAGTTTCTAAGCAAGCGAATTGACATTAGATGGTTACCTTTTTTACCCGTTTTACCCGATTTAAAAAACCGATCACACTCATTCGATTACTAATTCGATTACTAATTCGATTACTAATTCGATTAATAGTGAGTCGATTAATAAAACCTTACACTTAAGTTGTTTTAAAATTAGTTATTTACAATTATGAGTGTCTATAATTTTAATAATAGTTCTCTTAAGTGTTAATAAATGCTCTTAAATGTTAGTAACATTTCTTGACAAACTGTTAAAAAAATAAATTAACATTAGTTACTTAAGTGTCTATTTATATTGAAAAAACAATACTCAAAATCAAACCAACAACACTTTATAAGAAATACACAAAAATCACAAAGGACTAAGGTCTGGAATTTACAAATAATTACACCAATTAATGTAATTTGAACGTTATTTTGCTTACAAAAAGCCTAAACTGACAAAATGCCAGATAAAATCAAGCAATAAGCTCAGCTAATCAAACACCTAGCTAATCAGCGCCAAACCATTCATATAAGAACGCAACACTTCAGGCACCACAATAGTCCCATCAGCCTGCTGATAGTTCTCCATAATGGCTAACAGTGTTCGCCCAACCGCCAAACCCGAACCATTTAAGGTGTGAACCAATTCGGTTTTCTTAGACTCAACTCGATAGCGCGCTAGCATTCGGCGGGCTTGAAAGCTTTCAAAGTTACTGCACGACGAAATTTCGCGATACGCATCTTGCCCTGGCAACCATACTTCAAGATCGTAAGTCTTAGCCGCAGAAAAACCTAGATCGCCACCGCATAATGCCACTTTACGATATGGCAACTCCAAACCTTGCAAGATTGCTTCAGCATGTTCGGTTAACTGCTCCAAAGCGTCGTATGACTCTTCAGGTTGAACAATCTGTACCAACTCTATTTTTTCAAACTGATGCTGGCGGATCATACCGCGTGTATCGCGCCCATAACTGCCAGCCTCGCGTCGAAAACAAGGTGTATGCGCTACCATTTTAAGTGGCAAATCATCGGCTTTTAAAATTACATCACGGACAATGTTGGTCACGGGCACTTCGGCTGTTGGGATCAAAAAATAGCCATCTTCAGCTTGCGTCGCAAACAAATCATGTTCGGCAAATTTAGAAAATTGCCCAGTGCCTTTCAAGCTTTCTTGATTAACCAAGTACGGCACATACACTTCTTGATAACCGTGCTGCTCAGTATGCACATCAAGCATATATTGAATTAATGCTCGGTTTAATTTTGCCAATGCACCGCGCATTACAACAAATCGCGGACCCGCAATTTTAGTGGCTAACTCAAAGTCGAGCAGCTCAATCGCTTCACCTAAATCAACGTGATCTTTGGCCGCAAAATCAAATTGCTTTGGTTCACCCCAACGCATGATTTCAACATTATCATCTTCAGACCGGCCTTCAGGTACTGATGAATGCGGCAAGTTAGGCATGATATCCGTAATGGCTAGCATCGCTTCTTTAACATCTTCGAGCTCAGCTTGCGCTTGTTTCATACGCCCCGCAATCGCGTTGACTTCTTGCATCAAGGCATCAACATCACCGCCTTGGGCTTTGGTTTTGCCAATTTCTTTTGATCGCGCATTACGTTTCGCTTGCAAGTCTTCTGCTTCAACTTGCAAGGATTTACGCTTTGCTTCAAGCTGTTGATAAGCATCTATATCGAGAGTATGGCCCTTTATCTTTAGGCCTGCGGCAACTGCAGCAATGTCATTGCGCAGGAATTGAGGATCAATCATAAGTCAGAATAAAGTTTAAGTTTGTTTTGCCAACATCAAGCCTAACAAGCACATTAAGATACACAAAATAACCGTCATTAAAATGTAGAGCACCGCACGTAAGCCCAAGCCCTGCTCTACGAGCGCTATGGTCTCAAGAGAGAACGCAGAAAACGTTGTGAAACCACCTAAAAAGCCAGTCATAACAACGGTTTGCGTCTCTTGCGATGCAGGCCAACGGTGCACCAGCACCCACGAAAAATAACCGATTAAAAAACAGCCTAATAAGTTAGCAATCAATGTGCCAAATGGTAACGCAGCCCACCCTAGATTCATAGTAATACGGCCTAATAGGTAGCGTAATAAAGCACCGGTTCCACCCGCTAACACAAGCGCTGCATAAAACATTACAAACCTTATTCCTTTAAAACATCAACACCCTCAGGGGCATCAAAATTAAAAACGGATAATTCAAGCTCAGTATTGCTTTGAACATTTGAAAGGACAAGACGCGTTTCATTGCCCAACCCATCAAGCAGCTCAATCGCTGCCAAACCATTCTGATTAAAACCAATCATTAATTGCTGATACGCTGCATCCACATCTTTTGGTCTAAGCGCCACCCAGCTAAGGCCGTCAGTTACGCCAAAATCAGTAATAACAAAATGTTGGTCCACATTGGCACCTGTTTGCACTAATAATAAGCTCGGCACCTGCCCCAAGGCATCTTGTAAGCTTCGTTGCGTCACTTGCTCTAGCTCAGGGTCATACAAATAAATCCACTCGCCATCTGCTAAAATTTGCTGGCTTAAGGTTTGTTCACTCAAATCAGAACTACCTTGTTGATCGTTTAAATAATCCCAGCGAAACTTGCCCGGACGCGACAGGTAAACCACACCGCTACTGCGCTCTAGGGTAAAACCAGTTTCATCAACCACTTGCTGCTCAAAATTTGCCTGCAAAGTACTTACATCGCTAAAAAAGCTTCTAAGCATGACCTCAGAAGCCATCGTAGTCGCACTGAATGTGGCGCTGAAAAAAGCCACTACAGTTAACGCTGGCAAAGCACTTCGCAACAAAGCTTTCACTAATTTTCTCACTGATCTTTTCTCTAATCTTCGATTGGCGGTGGTGCAAGCACTTCACGACGACCATTTTCTTCAGCAGGCGTGATCACGCCCGCCATTTCCATGGTTTCAATCATGCGAGCAGCGCGGTTATAGCCAACTCGTAATTGGCGCTGCACCGATGAGATAGACGCGCGGCGAGTTCGTGTAACAAATTCAACCGCTTGATCGTACAAAGGATCGCTCTCAGGATCACTGCCAGCAGAATCATCACGAAAAGCGCTCGGCAATGCATCGTTTACTTCTTTAGGCGCACTTAATATTGTTTCATCGTACTCAGGTTCACTGTCTCCTTTTAGCGATGCAACAACTGCGTGAACTTCTTTATCAGACACAAAGCTGCCGTGCACTCTAATTGGCATACTGGTGCCGGGCGGCAAATACAGCATATCGCCATTGCCGAGCAACATTTCTGCGCCCATTTGATCTAATACCGTTCTAGAGTCCACCTTTGAAGACACCTGAAACGCAATTCGTGTTGGCACATTTGCTTTAAGCAAGCCAGTAATCACGTCCACCGATGGTCGCTGTGTCGCCAGTACTAAATGAATGCCCGACGCTCGGCCTTTTTGTGCTAATCGTGTAATTAGCTCTTCTACTTTTTTACCAACCGACATCATTAAATCGGCAAGCTCATCAATAATCACCACTAAGCAAGGTAGCTCTTGCAACTCTTCAGCAACCTGCCCCTCTTTGACCATGGGGTCTAAAATTGGCTTACCGGCTTCTATACCTTGCTTAATTTTACGGTTGTAGCCCGCTAAGTTTCGAACACCCAGTTCAGACATCAATTTATAGCGGCGCTCCATTTCAACAATGCTCCAGCGCAAGGCATTCGCCGCTTCGCTCATATCAGTCACAACCGGCGCTAACAGATGCGGAATACCTTCATAGACTGAAAGTTCTAACATTTTAGGGTCAACCATGATCATCCGCACGTCTTGCGCGGTGGCTTTATAAATTAGGCTCAAGATAAGTGCATTAATACACACCGACTTACCTGATCCTGTGGTGCCTGCTATTAGCACATGCGGCATTTTTGCCAAATCAGCAATAATGGTTTCACCACTAATATCCTTACCTAAGACAAGTGCCAGTGGTGAGTTCATGTCTTCAAATTCGCTAGACGACAAGCCTTCAACTAAACGCACAATTTCGCGCGACTCATTCGGTATCTCAATACCGATGTACGATTTGCCAGGGATGTTTTCGACAACACGCACGCTTACCGTAGATAAGGCGCGCGCCAAGTCTTTCGATAAACCAGTAATGGTTGCCGCTTTAATGCCCGGCGCAGGGTCAATTTCAAACCGCGTAATAACTGGACCTTGATGCACGCTGACCACTTCAATCGCAACATTAAAGTCAGCCAGCTTTTTTACCAGCAATACCGACAAAGCATTTAGCTCGTCATCAGAATAGCCCGCTTGTTGCGGCTCAGGCGGGTCTAGCAAAGACAGCGCAGGTAGCGCATCGTTAGAGCTGTGCATTGAATCGAACATCGTGGTCTGTCGCTCGCGCTCCATTCGACCACTGACTTTGTTTTTAATCTCAGGGGTGACTTTCGGACGAATTGTCGGCGTGACTTTGACCTTTTCTTTAAATTCCGTTACCGCTTCTTGTCGAACGATGCGTGCTTTTGCGCCAATTTCTCGATCTTGCTTTTGTTCTCGGCGTTCTTGAAAACGCTCAATCAAATCAAAAATTTTCTCACCGATATTGTCCATCAAACTAAACCAAGACAAACCGGTAAAAATTGTGATCCCCGTTAAAAACAAGGTAACCAATAACAGCGTACTGCCGATTGGGCCAAATAAAGCCACTAAGGTCATATTAAGCCAATCGCCTAAATAACCACCCGCATCAAATGGTTTACCATCAGCAAAATGATTGAAATGCAGATTTTCTAACCCGCAACCACCCATAACCGTTACCAAGAACCCAATCGCAATAATCAAGCGATTTAGATAAGACGGCTCAGTTGTTGAGTGACGATTGCGATAAAATCGTACGCCCAGCGCTAAAATCATTAACGGCACTAGAAACGATACGATGTAACCGAAACCATGCAGTACTCGATCAGCAAAGTTCGCACCAAATTGACCACCAAGATTGTTAATCTGGCTATTTGAGCCACCACTGTGCGACCAACCTGGATCGGCAGAGTCATAACTCAATAATGAGATAAGCGCATAAATGGCAAAGGCTACGCAAAAGAACACCACGACTTCAGAACCAAGCTGCTTAACACGAGGCGAAAGAATACCCTCTTGTGCTTTTACTGTTTTTCTTTTTGCTTGCGGCATGGTTGTATGGCGACCCTAGTTTGTTTTAAGCAATTATTATTTAACGGCTTTGTTTTAGCACTATGGCTTATTCTAACGTGAAAAAATATCAATAACACCTGCATAAGGCGTTTCAAACACGTGCAAAATCGCGCAGACCTGCATATTTTTCATTTTTTTAAAATTAATCAATTGTCTCTTGCAATGCTGGCTATCAATGACCATGTAAATTAACTAAAATCACGCATTAGAATTTAATGCGCGTTTTTATTTAATATTGATTTTTCAATACTAACACTCAAGCACACAACCAATCAGATCGGAACAACACTCATGCCGAATAGCAACACAAAACATTGCGAATTACTAATTTTAGGATCAGGCCCAGCCGGCTACAGTGCCGCAGTCTATGCTGCCAGAGCAAACCTGAACCCAGTATTAATAACCGGCATGCAACAAGGTGGCCAACTCACCACCACGACTGAAGTTGATAACTGGCCTGGCGACGACCAAGGGGTTGATGGTAATGAGTTAATGGCGCGCATGCTGAGACACGCTGAACGCTTTGAAACTGAAATTTTATTTGACCACATTCATACGGTTGAACTCAGTGAAAAGCCATTTACGCTAACCGGTGATTCAGGCACATACACATGCGATGCCTTAATTATTGCCACTGGCGCATCGGCTAAGTACTTAGGCCTAGAGTCTGAAACGGCTTTTCAAGGCAAAGGCGTTTCTGCTTGCGCCACCTGTGATGGTTTTTTCTATCGTAATAAACCGGTGGTGGTGGTTGGTGGTGGCAACACGGCTGTTGAAGAAGCACTGTATTTATCGAATATTGCGTCTGAAGTCACAGTCATTCATCGCCGAGATGAGTTTCGTGCTGAAGCTATTTTAGTTGACCATATCAATGAAAAAGCAGACAACGGCAATATCAATATTGAATGGGATCACACATTAGATGAAGTCTTGGGTGATGACATGGGCGTGACAGGCGTTCGAATTAAAAGCACTAAAGACGATTCAACCAAAGAGCTTAAAGTTGATGGTGCATTTATTGCCATTGGACATTCACCAAATACAGGCATCTTTGAAGGTCAACTCGATATGGCTGGCGGCTACATCAAAGTGCACAGCGGTACCGAAGGTAACGCCACAGCCACCAGTGTGCCTGGTGTCTTTGCCTGTGGCGATGTAATGGACCATATCTACCGACAAGCTATTACCTCTGCTGGCTCAGGCTGTATGGCAGCACTTGATGCCGACAAGTACCTAAAAGGTAATTAAACTGAGAGTTCTTTGAAAGAAGACGACCTAGAAAAATTGCTTGGCATGGGCGTCAAGCCCATCAAGCAAGATAAGGTTGCGCCCTTTCGCAAAGCACTTGATGCCACACCAAAACAGCGCTTATTAGACAACCAGCGAGTGCTAGATGAGTTGCTTGATGAGACCGATGAAATGGCCAGCTTTGAAAGTGGCGATGAACTCAAGTTTCTGCGCTCAGGCTATTCGTCTCGACTGTTGAAAAAATTACGTCGTGGCGATTATGCAATTCAAGACGAGTTAGACCTGCATGGGCTCGTTGTCAGCGAAGCTAAAACTGAAACACATGGCTTTGTGAATGAATGCGCCCGCGATGATGTACGCGCAATTAGAATTGTGCATGGCAAAGGTCGTAACTCGGCGGGT
>CAZOBR010000066.1:0-4348 GCA_964578035.1 uncultured Gammaproteobacteria bacterium | reverse complement strand
TTGAAAAACATGTTGATTGGCTGGTTGAGTAAAAACCAGCCCGTGATTGCCGTGGTGTCTACACCCGCCAACGATGGCGGAACCGGCGCTGTTTACGTATTGCTGGGTAAATCCAAATAATTAATATCGCTATTTTAGAAACGACTCAACCGTTTGGTCAAATACCTTAATCATCCATTCATTTTTAGCAAGCACCAATTCATCAAGCGCGCCTGCATTAATCCCTTCTTGTAATTGTTCCGACACCCAAAAGTCTTCATTTTTGTAGGTGATACCATCAAGAACAGCGACCGTTTTATCAAAATGCGCTTTTTCTTTTTCAGTCTTTGGTAGCTCAGGCACTAACAACATGTGACGCCATGAAGCGGTACCAGGTGTTTCACCAGGCAGCAAACTAATCACAGAGTAGCTTGTTGGGTGCGCAATCATGCAGATATTCGGAAACACAATGTTAGTCGGCGTGATGTATTCCGCAATATTCTTACCCTTTAGATCAACGCCATCTAATTCGAGCACATTGTTGCGCGGCACAAAGGAGCGTATATGTGGCGTTAATTGCTCAGTGTGCGCAACATTCTTAACAAAAAACTCAGCAATAGAATCACTGTGCAGAGTACCAATATGATACGGCTCTAAAAAAGCAAATAATGGATGCTTCCAATTAGATTTAAGTGTTCTTGTTTTATCAAAATACACATGGTGCGCACCTAAATTCAATGCCTCGAACTCGCTAATAAGTGGCTCGAGAAAATCATTTATATCTTGCGCAGAACTCACATCTTGAGTGAGCCATATAAAGCCAAAAGCTTCTTGGCAGTCGGCCTGCTTAAGCGCTTTTGTAGACTTGTCCAGATCTGGAAACAAATCAGCTCTCGGCACGCCTACTAACTGGCCTTTTGTGCCATATGTCCATGCATGATAAGGACAACTAAATCGTTTTTTACAGCCTTTTTCATCATGCTCTAGCTTAGTACCGCGGTGCTGGCAGTAGTTATAGAATGCCCGCACCACGCCATCATCACCTCGCACCATCAACCAAGAACGCCCATCCAACTCACGAACAATATAGCTACCACTCTCCGTTAGTTCGCTGGAATGCGCAACCAACAGCGGCAGTCGTTTAAACATGTCTTTTTCTTTGGCTAGGCGCGACTCATTTGACACACTGGCAACATCAATGGTGGTCATCTCATGATGCTCATCACCTTTGCCTTGTTTTACCTGTTCAATAACAGTCGCAATTTGTTGTTGGTAAAATTGAGCGTTCATATTATTCAGTGGTTATTTTGTAAAGCGCGGTTATCATTACTCTGATATTAAAATCATTCTCAGTACAAAAGGCCTATTACATCCCATAGCCGTATTGCTGCAAGTTTTGCACAGATGCGCGCACCGGTGCCAAAGCAACGGCACTTTCAACTAACATCTTAGCACTGTAATCAATGCGTTCGCTTAATTCTTTGTCTAAGTCAGTTGGCTCTTCAGACGTAAACAGGTCGGTCACAAAACGCAAAACAATGTGATCAGGCAGCCATATGATCATTGTGTTCTTATAACTGCTCATGCGCAACTCCGCAACTGGGTAGGCACCGCCCATACCCGAACTAATAGACACAATTTGCGCTGGCTTATGCGCCAGCTCACCAGTGCTACAAAGCAAAAAGAAATTCTTTAAATGCGGCGTCACCATACCCGCCCACTCTGGGGTAACAACCACGAAGCCATCGCATGTGCTTAGCCTCTCGCAAATAGGCTGCCACGCAGTAAACGATTCTGAATCTTTGCTGTAAATTGACTCATCCCAAATAGGTAAATTCAAGTCACGCAAATTGAATAGTCCAACATCAGAGTTTGGATAAAGGTTTTTAATTCGCGAATTAACGAATTCACCGATTCGAGCTGATTCTGAATTTTCACGGACGCTGCCGATAACAATACCTATTTTCATTTTTTTCTCTGACAATTTATAAACTATATTAAGTGATAGTGGCTTAGACAACCTACAGAATCAAGCCTGTGGAGAAGCAAGGATCGCAACCGAAAGACAGAATCATTTCTAGGCATTTAATCCTGCCACGTAAGCAGAAGACCAAGCCCATTGAAAATTAAAGCCGCCAAGATGTCCCGTTACATCCAATACCTCACCAATAAAAAATAGGCCTTGCTGTTGTTTGCACTCCATCGTTTTTGAGGAAATATGACCCACATCAACGCCGCCACGAGTTACCTCGGCGGTGCGATAACCTTCTGTGCCTGAAGGTTTTAAAACCCAGTTATGACATTGTTCAGCAATCGACTGTAACTCACTGTTTTTAATTTCGTGAAGTGGCTTATGGTCAAACTCAGACCACCAAAACTCAACCGCGGCTAAGACTAAAGACTTAGGCAATATTCCATTTAATGCTGAAACCAGGGTTTTCTTAGGTCGGCTGCTTTTCATCTTAATTAACCAATCTGCCATATCCATGTTTGGTAATAGGTCGACAGAGATTTGCTCACCTAAATGCCAATAATTTGATAGCTGTAAAATTGCTGGGCCGCTCAAACCTCGGTGGGTAAACAGCATATCTTCATAAAACCCCTTGCCAGTAACCGCTGCAGTAACGGGTAACGACACACCCGACAATTGACTTGAAAATTCATTTAATTTGCCGCTCAAGATAAACGGCACCAGCGACGCCTCGGTTGGTAAAACACTCAGACCAAATTGCTCAGCTAACCGATACCCAAATCCTGTTGCACCACCCAAACTTGGAATCGATAGGCCACCTGTGGCAACAATAAAACTTTGACAGGAATACTTACCAAGATTGGTTTTTATTTGGTAGTGATTTGTGCTTCCTATACTGACCGAATATGTTTCACAACTGAGCTGAAAATCTACGTTGGCAGTTTCGCACTCGCTCACCAATAAGTTTAAAATATCTTTTGCTGAATGATCGCAAAATAGTTGTCCATGATCCTTTTCGTGATAAGCAATATTATTTGCCGCCACTAAGCCAATGAAATCCCAGTTGGTATATTGCTTCAGCGCAGATTTAACGAAATGCGGATTACTGGACAGGAAATGCTCTGGCAACACTTCTAAATTGGTGAAGTTGCATCGGCCACCACCTGACATCAGTATTTTTTTACCCAGCTTATTACTTACCTCTAAAACCAGAACACGCCGCCCACGTTTGCCTGCCGTAATTGCCGCCATTAAACCAGCCGCCCCACCGCCGAGCACGATCACGTCATAGGTGTTACTCATCTAGCTTTTATAAAGCACTTGAATCAAGTGATAACCAAACCGTGTTTTGATTGGCCCTAAAAAAGGTTTATCTTCACTGCCAGCGGCAAACACCGCTTGATCAAACTGCTTAACCATCGCACCTTTACGAAATTCGCCTAAATCACCGCCTTTTTTGGCAGATGGACAAGCCGAATGTTTTTTCGCCAAGGTGGCAAAATCAGCGCCTTTACTCAGCTGTTGCTTTAGATGTTTCGCATCACGTTCGGATTTCACCAAAATGTGTGACGCGCATGCGTGTTTACTCGTTGTCATACAAAGTAGCGTAGCAGGAGTCGCTCTAATCTGGTAGCATTTATGCCAGTTCAAGGACGAAACGGGTTTTCGCTTTCCTTAACTTCTTACTCAGCTAAACTAAATAGACCAACGCATGAAAGCGGCATCTCACCATGAAAATTAAACATCTTATTGTTTTTCTCTTTATCAACATTTTTTTAAGCGCCTGCGGTGGCGGCGGCTCATCCAGTGGCGGCATCTCGAACATAAATGATGGGGACTATAACGGAACACTTACGATTACAACCAGCAGTCCTAATTTAATAAATGATTCCTCATCTATTGCTATCGGTTTCACTATTCAAAACAATGTAGTGACTAGTCGCACATTAGACGGCACGACAGCAATCTCATCAATACCAGTGGTTAACAACTCATTCGCATTTTTAGAGCCTTCAGACATTATGGCTATGGACGACATTCAAGATGTAGAATGCACAATAATGATTGAACTCATAGTAACTCTGTCACAAGGCGTTGCGAATGGCACCAACACTGACACTGCTGAATGCACAGCGTTAGGCGCGCCAATAGAAATAACGACGACAATAACCTTATTAGCGAGTAGATGAATTGTTCTAGCCGACCAGCTAGAGTGGCATTGTACACTAGAACTCTCAATGCGGTATTTGAAACCAACCAGCAATAAGTCGTGCTGTGCGAGTGAGGGGGTGCTTGATGGAAAAAGCACGATCATAGCGCGGAGATTGTTCGTATCATCCTGATACGAAGCGCTTCGCGACCGGCCTTTGGCCGTCCAATTTTGTTCCTTACAAAATT
>CAZOBR010000065.1:0-12788 GCA_964578035.1 uncultured Gammaproteobacteria bacterium | reverse complement strand
ACTTATTTAAAAATCGGTTTTTCGATAGGTCTATTACATCAATAAGCGTTGTTGCTTTTATTGTTATTGCCGAGTTTTCAAGAACCGTAAGCAATACTTTTTATATAAAAAGATAAGGGGGAAAAGTGAAATTTATTATCAAGTTGTTTTATAAGTTTATTAATGTGGGCCACTGGTTACTCGCCAAGCTGAATAATTTTCGTAAATGGTTACTCAAGCGATTTTGGTGGTTAGTTGGTTCGCTTATTCCTTTGCTAATTGTTTGATATGGGATTGGTGTTTTAACAGATTGGTGGGAGTTTCGAGACCAACATCCCACGCGTGGAGTTGCGTCTATCACTGATGATCCTTTTGATGCGCCCGTTGAAGCTGAAGACATTCATTATTTGAAGGAGCAGGGCTGGAAGGAGAGAGACAGTCTTTGGTTTATCAAGCATCGCAAGGCTCGAATTTATTGCCGTATGATTTTTTCTTATTTTTAAAACAAAGAGATAATGATGAATTGTATCGCTCTGATAAAAATATCAACCGTTACCGTTATCTCCCGCAAGTTAAAACAAACTCAAACCCACATGCATTACCGGTCGGTATGTCGAAAGACGTTTATCAAGGTAAAGAGTTTTTAGGTTTTACCTGTGCGGCTTGTCATACCAGCCAAATCAATGCCCTAAAACCTGGATCAAAAGATGAGTACTTAGGTATACGAGTTGATGGTGGCCCAGCGGCAGGTGATCTTGAGACGTTTCTCAAAGATATGGCGAGTGCCTTAGAGTCTATGCACTCTGCTAAACAAGCTAATCCAACACGCTATCAAGCGTTTGTTGATGATGTTATTGAGCATGAACAGGCAACTGGTTTTTACGATTCTGAATCAGGATTAATTACTCCTAACAGATTGATATTCGTTATTCCCAATCTCTGAAAACGAAGGTTTCATTTCAATCGTTCTTTCAAAGATTAAGCCATCTGTGGGTGAAGAGCCAGCGTTTCGCGCATTGCTGACTTGGTTTAGTGGGCCTGAGAAAACATCAATACCGATAGGATTACCATTTAAGTTAGAAACTAATAAATAGCGTGTATTGTTTTCAAGAGTAAAGCCAAAAGTTCCGCTAACCGGGCCACAGCCTGATGAATTTAACAAAAAGTTAAACGACTTAGCGCCAGCGGTGGATTCTACTTCACTGCTTTGCCGTGCTGGCACAGTGCATGAAGGTGCGGTTGAAGAACGGCTTGCGGAACCTTGTGTGACTGAAAATACTGCGCTTGATGTTGGACAGCAGACATCGTTTGCCACGCTCCATAAAGGGTTGTTCGGAGCAGCTGGCGCACGAGGATTGGCTGCCGCTGCGATTGCTGGCACAACCATTAATAAAAAATCATCACCATCGTCTGGGTCAAGTATTCTCAGTGTTGTTGTCTCGCGCCCTAATGTTGCGTCACCGGTTGATCCGCTAATTGTTAATAACGCTGTCTCACCATCTTCTTCGATGATGTCGTCTTCGAAAATCTCGACTTCTAAGATACGAGTTCCCATCTCGCCATCTGCCCAGCTTACAACTTGGTTGTCAACTATCTCGTAGTCTACACCGCCTAACGCCGTAACATTAGATGAGTTAATTGTAACTGAGGCAGCGCCATCGCTGCCGCCTGTTCTGGTTATCGGAATTCGAGCCAGCCCTGAAGTTTCACTTACCGAAGTTTGTGCCGAATTGAAGCCAATCTCGCCAGGCCCTGTAATCAAATCCCAGCCAACATCTGCTAGTAGTTGTATCGTCGATCGAGCATCTGATGTCAGTGTAGCGGAGGGCTCCATCAGCTCGTCTGGAGATAAAATGGTATCCCAATGAGAAACGGATGACCCAGGCTGAACAGGGTTAGGTGCAAACATGCGGATATTTCCATTTGTGCGGCTGATCGCATTCAAATGGCTGCTGTTATTGTCAGCATTAGGCCCGCGCCACGTTAAGTTTCCGGTATTAGTACTTGAAGCAAAGCGTTCGGCGTTAGTCATATCACGCCAAAATTCCTGGGTTTGTTCATCAAACAAATGATTGGAGTAAGCATCGTTTGTGTTTTGAAATTGTTGACCTGTTTGAAGCGAAACTAGGCTCAATACCCCTAGACCATGACCAATTTCGTGCAAAACGGTATCAAATAGGCTAATTGTTCCAGGAGCCACTGGGCTATTAATGCCTAGCCACCAATTAGTTCCGTCCAAGCAACTATTGTTGTTATCAATATCGCTGTTAAATCGAGCGCTAATATCGTCTGAGCTCGTGTCTTGATCAAAGCCAAAAAGGCTGTTTGCTACTGCCTCGACATACCAAGTATCTGCTAAAGGTAATGGCGCACCATTGGGATTTTGGAAAACACTATTCGGCCCTGCAGAACCTAAAATACCTTGATTTGCGCTGCATGCAAGAGGATCAAAATTAATCGCAACTCTGATTGTTACGGAACTGTCGATTTGCGCTTCCCAGAAGTCAGCCGCCGCTTGAAATACATTTAAACGCTGTTGTCCCAAAGTGCTGCCGTTATTACCCGTTTGGTTGGGAAATGGCGCACTATTGTCATTAAAGCCCTCATTCGCACCGTCATTATTGACCAAAATGATATTGGTTTGAGCTGATACAGCCGCCGTTGTAGATAGTAAAACAAGGGCTAATGCTGTGCGGATGATTTTGTTGATAGTAAAGAATTTCACTTACTCAGACTCACAGTCCAGTTCACTCTCTACAGGGTTTTGAGTGTGTTCCATATTAATTTTCCCATCGCAGCCAATAGTCGCTACAAGAGGTGTTCGAAAGCGTCCATTTAATTTGGCTTGAACCACTCCGCTTGAGTGTTTGACCATTTCAACGGGTGGTAAATTAACAGTAGCGCCGATACTTGCATTTCGTTGAGCACTCGCGGGCGGCGTTGATGACAGCGCTCCTGTGTCTGAACCTATGTAAGCGACACGACCTGCTGATTGAGGGGTCTGAGTATCGTGTTGACTGATGCCTTTGCTCAGAACAGGTTCATTCGCTACACCACTGTCTACATTATGTGGCGACAGATAAAATGAACTTACAAATATCAATGTTACTGTGAATACCGTTCCTATGACATATTTCATTGTACTAACTAGCCTCTCAAATTTAATATAGGGTGGGTTCGCATATTCTATACACTAACATTAGAGCGTGAAATTAATATCCGTAAAATTAGCAGTTAAATTTTGTTTAGAATATTTAACCTTTCTGTGATTCGTTATTTATTCACCCTTGTGTGATCAAAGGGTACGTATGAGGAAGTATTAATCTAAAGTTTTGCAATTGCTATAGTTTATAGACCTCTTGAAATTTGAAATTCTTTCAAAGTGAGCGCCACAACCGATTAGCATGTCAAACATATTTTACACAGGAATTTGTATCTCTTTTTTTATCTTAGAATTGCCAAATCACAAGCAGTTCAAATCTCTTTATTTCTGTAACTAAATCAAATGTGCTGAACAATGGCGAGAACGGGCAAACTTGCAGTAGTTTCTTTTGTTGCTTCTCAGAAGTATTTTGCTCTGTGTGTTAACTGAGTGTCCTAACTGGTTCAGATTGATTAATAAAAAATAGTTCCGTTAGAGCTGGCTGTAAAAATCTTAACTTGGATACAACGGTTTTAGTGTATTTTTTTCTTGTGGTGCAGCCTTATGTTGTTCGAGTGCTGATTTAAGCTGTTTGATTGCATTGGAAAGTGTCTTCAAATCAAGTTCATCGCCTTTGTAGAGATGGTTGTCAAGTTGCAATAGCTTAGCTTTGTCTTGGCTTTGATCAAACAGCCTAGCAAGTTCTTGGATCGAATGATATTTTAGCTCTGGCTGAGCGGCTTTACTCCAAGTTAATAAGTCGGCTCTGATTTTTGCAGGGTCGGCTTTTTTTATGGAAGTTTGTAGGTTTTTCCATGCACTTGCAGCATTTTCATTGGTTTTGATTTTAGTGTGTTTTCTAGTGACAGTGCCGCCTTTGGTAAATAGTAAGCAGCTTTGTACAATGCAGATAAGAGCGAGTAATAGCGTTGCTAGCTTCCATAGTGTATTGTCCTGTGCGCTGCTTATCTGACTGTCGTCTTGCGCGATCGTTGCTGGTGCTGTGTCGATTGGGTTACTGGCCAATGTCGAACCAGGTTCTACCGTAATAGTTTGTGCAGGTAACACAGCTTCTTGCCAGCGTTTTGCTTTGCTGTTCCACCAGCGTAAGCGTTGTTCTGGTAAGGTTAATTCGCCTTCAATATTTGGCACAATGGCGGTGGTCTCTGTGCGTGTGCCTGTAATACCAATATTTGAGTTGCGATTATCTAGCTGCGCTTGATCGCTATAGGCACGAAATTCAGAGTTGTTCTCGATGGCGGTTAGTGGTGGTATGGCGCTGGCTTTTTGGCCTTGCGCAACGATTGCTAGCGTGCGGGTAATTGGTTCACCAACTTTTGCCTTGCTAGTATCGCCCGACCACTTAGACGTAATGCTGACATTGTTGGCAGTAAACCATGTTGCGCCATCAGCATCAGGTAAAGGGTTAATCGTAATGGTTTTTGCTTTTGTCCGAGCAATAACTTGTTCACCACGTGAGCCAAAGTTGTCAAACAAACTGCGCCGCCCACCGACTAAACCAGTAAAGGTTTGTGCGGGTATTTTTAACGTGCCTGCTGCATCGGCAAAGGCAGCGTATTTCCAAGTAACGACTTGTTTGGCAATGCCGTTATCAACGCGCTCAAACTGTTGTTGATCGAGTAGTTCAAAATTGCCACCCGTGATGTTGAACGGCTCGCCAGACACATTGCCAACATTGGCTCTAATCGCAAGTTCTATTGTGATGAGTATTTGTTCGCCAGGGTGTGCTTCTCGTTTATTAACGCGTAAGCTCGCACTCATCGAGCGTTCTTGCGGTGGCGTGCTGCCTGCTGGGCTAACCGTAACAATAATTGCCTTACTGCTGGCGCCACCAATATTCAATGCAGGTATCGTGAGCTTGCCTTCGCGTTTGCCAACCAAACCAATTTGCCAAGTGGTGGATGAAACGCGCGTAGTCTTACCATTAATAATTGAAATATTAGAACTCGATTGAGGCCGTGAATTAAGAACTTGAAAGTCTTTGGTCAACGGACTCAAATCAAGTTGTTGACTGTCAATTTGTTGGTCATAGCTTACGGTCAGTATTAGTGCTTCATTAATTGCTATATTGGTACGGTTAACGCTGGCGGTTAAGGTGGCCGCAATTGCAGGGTAGGGCAATAGTATTGCTAGTAACGCAATCACTAAAATAGTGTGATTGCGACGTAACGATGATGGATTAAAAGTTCGGTGTTTCATAAATGGAGTTGCTGATTAGTATCGCTCAGCTTGTTGTTCATCACTTCGACGATTGTTTTGCTGTTGGCGTTGCTGCTTTTGATACTCAAACTTTCGGCGTAAAAAGCCACTTGGGTCATCCGGTATTGCTCTAAGCCATTGTTCATTAGCATCGCCTAAATCTTCGGGTGTATCGCTAAGTATTTCAAAGTTGTCTTGTTCTGTGTCTTGCTGCTCGCCTTCAGCTTGGTCAGCTTGTTGCTGTTGCTCATTTTTTTGTTGGCCTTGCTCTTGTTGGTCGTTTGGAGCCTGTTCATTTTCTTGCTGTTCAGTAGAGTCAGAGTCCTGTTTAGACTGTTTGTTTTCAGAGTCTTGTGGCTGTGAGTCTTGCGGCTGTGAGTCTTGCTGATCAGATTCTTCAGAATCTTGCTCTTGTTGATCGTTTTGCTGCTGGTCAGACTCACCATTTTGTTGTTGATTTTGACCCTCTTGTTGTTGTGAGTCTTTATTGTCTTGTTCGTTCTGTTGATCGTCGTTTTTTTGGTCTTGTGACTGGTCTTGCTGTTGTTCTAACAATTTTTCTAATAATGCTTTATTTGCAGCGGCATCTTCATGTGTTGAATCTTTTTCGAGTACTTTGTCGTAGACTTCAATTGCTTCTTTTAGCTTGCCTTGTAAGGCTAAGCTATTGCCTGAGTTATATAAATTTTGCGTATCGCTGCCTTTGTTAAATATTTTTTCAGCTGCTGCATAATTACCATTTTTATAGTACGAACTTGCTTGCCAATTCTTGTCTTCAAACGTCTTAGCAGCATTTTTATAATCGCTATCTGCGTATAGGTCAGCCCCGCGTTGGTTTGGTGTTTTCCATAAATGTGACCATTCAAAGGCTGATGAGGTAGGTGTATCCGACTCTTGCGCGTAGCTGTGTTCTGGAATAAATAAGCCTACCATTAAAAATGCGGGCAAAATAAATAGCACACCTTTACGAAATGCGAATGCGGCAAACGGCAGTATCAATAAGACTAACCAATGGCCCATATCCGCCCATGTGTCAAAACGGTTATCGAGAAGACTATCTGTATTTTGTTCATTTTCTTGTTGGCGAGCGCCTGCATCAAACTCTTCACTGAGTAATAGTTCGATATCCGATTCATCGTTTTGAATATTCGCATACGCACCATTTTTAGCGCGAGCAAGATCACGCAGTTCATTGACGTTGAGTTGCGTCAGAACAATTTCGCCATTACCGGTCTTTAAAAAGCCGCCATTTCGAGAAGGGATAGGGGTCGCCTCGTTTGTGCCAATACCAATAATTGAAAGGCTGTGCGAGCCTGATAGCTGCGATTTAATTGTGCGTTGCGCTTCATTACTGACGCCGTCGGTTAGTAATAGAATATTACCTGCGCCCACTTTTGCATCACGTAATAATTGGCTAGCGAGTTCAATGGCCGCCTCTGTGTTGCTACCCTGGCTGGGCATAATGCTTGGGTGCAATGCAGGTAATAGTGCTTCGATAGTACGCGGGTCATCGGTTAGTGGGCTGACTGCAAATGCGCCGCCGGCGTAAGCCACCAGTGCAATTTGGCCATCTCGTTGTTGGCGTAATATATCAATGAGTTTGAATTTTGCGCGCGTTAAACGGTTTGGACTTAAATCTTCGGCCAGCATTGAGCGAGATAAATCCAGTATCAGCACCGTGGCGTATTGGTTTGTATAGCTGGGCGCGGGTATTTTTGTCCAACTGGGTCCGGCACTTGCAACGGTTATTAATAGCCAAGCGAGTAACAGCCCCCAGCGCCACAGTGTTAAGCCGCTGCCTGCTTGCACGCGTAACACGCTGAGCATTTCTTTGTTAATGACTTTATCCCATGCGGTACTCTTTAAGCTACGCCCCAGTACCCACCAAAGTATTACTAATGCGGGGATCACCGCTAAATAAAGTGGCCGTATAAAATGAAAGTTTGAGAAATCTCCAATCATTTTATTTCCTCAGGCGTGTTAGGCAGAGTAATGCTGAAGCGTTGTCGTAAACGGCTAAGAATTGTTGATAAGGCTAACAATGCACTTAAAGCCAGTGCAATAAGCAATGGAATGAACGTAAGACTGCGGGTAGGGCGAAATGTTTGTTCTTCAGGTGCGGGCTCTAGACGATCAATCTCTACATAAATCTTTTTTAAGTCGTCCGGGTTGCGTGCTCTAAAGTACTGTCCGCCTGTTTTATCAGCAATGCTTTGTAGTGTAGTTTCATCTAAATCTGCCGATGGGTTGGTGTTGCGAATACGGCCGAAAAAGTCTTTCACTTGTTTTGAATCCGCACCAACACCCACCGTGTGAATTCGTATATTTGCTTGTTTGGCAATGTCTGCAGCTTGTAAGGGGTTCGTGCCAAAGGTATTGGCGCCATCAGTGAGCAAGATTAATACTCGGCTTTCAGCAGGGCGACCACGTAAATTTTTAATCGCTAAGCCAATGGCATCACCAATCGCGGTTTTGTTGCCAGCAAAGCCAAGCTGGGCTTCTTGCAATTGCGTTAACACGGTTTGGTTGTCATAGGTCAACGGTGTTTGCAGATAACCTTGTTGCCCAAACATGATCAAGCCTAAGCGGTCTGCCGCGCGGCGTTTTACAAAATCACCGAGCACTGCTTTAACGGCAGAAATTCGCGGCACATATCGGTTTTGCACCAACATGTCTTCTTCTTGCATTGACGGAGAAATATCGACGGCAAGCATTAGGTCGCGTTGCTCTTGGGGCAAACTAACTGGGTCACCAATCCAGCGCGGGTGTGCCGCCGCCGCTAATAATGCTGTCCACACTAAAAGTGCAAATAAGCCGCGTAACCAGGTGCCGAATGCACTACTTGATTGTGCGCTAGAAAGCGCGTTCAGTGAATTATAAAACGGCACTCGGATTGCATCGTTTGATGCCTTACGAGCAGGCAATATCCAACGAATAAGCAGCGGTAAGGGCAATAGATAAATAAGCCAAGGCCATTGCCAACTAAGCATTCTTCGGCCTCTTATGGTTTTTTAGCCATTGGCATAACTGCTTATGCAGTTCACCAATATTCACTTGCGGGTCTGCTTGATAACATGCTTGGCTTAAAGCATAGCGACTGTTTTCAGACAAAGGTTCTTTAGCAAAGTTGGCTAATGTCATTAACCATTGTTCGCCACTTTGGCTCACAAGCATTGAGTCACCGGTTAGGTGCTGAACCGATCGGCGTAAAATCTCATTTGCAGAACTTATGTAATTGCCAGCGTGTTGGTCTAGTGACCATTGTCGGTAGCATTGTTCAAGTTCGTGGTTTGCCTGTTTGCGATAGCGGTTACGATGAACGTATCTAACGAGTTTATAAATACTAAACGAAAGCAAAGCAAACAAAAGCGCAATAACAAACCACCAACCAATGGCCAATGGCCACCAACTAATCGGCTCAGACAAGTGAATGTCTCGCAGCTGTTCAAGCAATAGTTTTTGTTGTGCTTCGTTCATTCGCTAGTCACTACTTGCCAAAAATTTTAGTCAAAGCGTGGCGAGCACCATCTTCGGTCGACACTTTTGCGTATTGCGCGCGCCCTCTAATTAAGGCTTTAATTAGTTCTTCGTGTTGTTCAACGCGTTGATGTTGATAAGCGGAACGTAAGCGCTTGCTAAATGATATCGATGATTGCTGTGCGCCGTCACTAATTGCTGCAGCACCATTTAGCGGTAAGCTTTCTTCTAATGGGTCGAATACATGTAAGGCGTGAATATCGCAGTGTCGACCTAAGTTGCTTAGCGCTTTTGCCGCAGACGCATCAAAATCATGAAAGTCACTGATAATAAAAATGGCTGTACCTGGGCGAGTAATACGTTGACACTCTTTTAGCGCAATTGCTAATGAATTGGTCGGTGCGGAATCACTCGGTAAGCTTTGATTTAACTCGCTTAGGTCATGCAAAAATTTGAGCACCGCTTGCTTGTTTCGTTTGGCACGGATATCACTTTCGCGATTATCGCCAATAATTTGCCCGCCAATGCGATCACTGCCTGCCAGAGCCGCCCATGCAAGTGCCGAGGCTAACTCAGCGGCTAATACTGATTTAAATTGTTGCTTCGAGCCAAAGAATAATTTACTTCTTTGATCAACCAGTATATGAACAGGGCGTTCGCGTTCTTCGCAAAAAAGCTTAGTGTAAGTATCGCCGGTGCGTGCCGATACGCGCCAATCGATTGTGCGAATATCATCACCCGCTTGGTAGCGGCGCACTTCTTCAAACTCCATGCCACGCCCACGGAATCGAGAGCGAGTTTCACCAAGTAACATACTACGCGCCGCTTGGCGTGAGAACAGTTTTAAATCACGCGCCCAATGGCGACAATGCAGCAATTGGTCGGTGCTGGTGTAGACACCAGCGTTAATCAGGTTTTGTGCAGTATTCGACATGCGAAGCCTGTGTTGACCAGTTACGCCGCAGGAACGAGATTTAATAACTCACTAATCACCGAATCAGCATCATGGCCATCGGCTTCAGCTTCGTAACTTAAAATTAAACGGTGGCGCAAGCAGTCGTGAGCAATGGCTTGAATGTCATCGGGTGACACAAAGTCTCGTTGATTTAGCCATGCATGCGCGCGCGCGCAACGGTCGAGGGCAATTGTAGCTCGCGGGCTGGCACCAAATTCGATTGATTTGGCAAGCCCATCACTGTAATTCGCGGGGTTACGCGTTGCTAGTACTAATTGAACTAAATACTCATCAACTGCGTCGGCCATGTGTACTTGCATCACTTCTTTACGTGCAGCAAAAATGCTGTGCAGGCTGAGTTCGCTTGGTGGTTTTGCTTCACTGTTGGCCAGTGCTTCGCCGCGCGCTAATTGTAGAATGGCTTTTTCAGCACTGACATCAGGGTAGCCAATTCTAATGTGCATTAAGAAACGATCTAACTGCGCCTCTGGTAATGGGTAAGTGCCTTCTTGCTCGATTGGGTTTTGAGTGGCCATCACCAAAAATAAGTCAGGTAGATCCATTGTTTCACGCCCCACACTGACTTGCCGTTCAGCCATTGCTTCAAGCAATGCCGATTGCACTTTAGCCGGTGCTCGATTGATTTCATCGGCAAGCACAAGGTTATGAAATATTGGGCCTTGTTGAAACTTGAACGTGCCGGTTTCTTGGCGGTAGATTTCCGTACCAGTAATGTCAGATGGCAACAAGTCTGGTGTGAATTGAATACGTTGAAAGCTGCCTTCTATACCGTCAGACAAGCTTTTGATCGCTTTGGTCTTTGCTAAGCCTGGCGCACCCTCAACCAACAGGTGGCCATCAGCAAGTAAGGCAATTAATAAACGATCAACTAATAACGATTGGCCTACAATTTGGCTTGATAGCCATGTGCGTAAGGCCTGTAAGCCTGAATAATTTTCGTCTGTGGCAAGCAATGTACTGCTCCTTTTATGTTTTCTATATAGTTGTTTTTAGCGATTGTACTTTGGCATGCCGTTTGAATAAATTCTGTTAAGCGACATGCCGTATTTTTTTATGTTGCAAACTATAAAGTCGAGCGTTGTTTTTGCAACTAAAATTTTTGTAAAAAATACATTTTTAGTCGTTAGCTATCAGTATTAGTTTGATAAAAGTTGTGGGTATAAATGTTTAATAAAATGTCGATATTTAAGCCGCTAGCAAACAGAGTTAAAAAGACATAAAAAAAGCCGCGATGGTCGCGGCTTTTCCTAATACTGTATTCGCTAATGCTTATACAAGAACGATATTCTCAGCTTGCGGGCCTTTATCGCCAGTTTTAACTTCGAACTCAACCTTTTGGCCTTCAGCCAAAGTTTTGAAGCCGTTGCCAGAGATTGCACTGTAATGTGCGAATACGTCTGGGCCGCCTTCTTGTTCGATAAAGCCAAAACCTTTAGTTTCGTTGAACCATTTAACGGTTCCTGTAGATGTTGCCATGATAATGTTACCTAAATATATAAAACGGTTTAAAGTGGTTATTTTGTGTTGAAAAACAACCGGGTCATACGTGAAATGAAGCGGGTAAATATGGAAAACCGAATTACTAATGGAACACTCATAGTAAATGAGTTAAAACTAGATGAATCTGGTGTGCATAAATAGCATCGCACTTTCAAGCACTTATCAGTATAGAGGCTTTTACGGCCATAGTGAATATCTAAAAACGTTATTTACGACTATTTTGCTGTGCCGAAATTGCGTCAGAGGTGTCTATTTCTTGGTTCCTTGAAAGCCTACCAAACCTAATTGTTGTTCTTGTTGCGGAATTTTTTGGAATTTATTTGTATCAAAGCCATTTGCTTTGAAAACAGCCATCGCTTTTGCGTATTCGTCGTCTGACATAACCTTGTTGCGTGAAAATACCCAGCCATATTTTCGTGACTTATGACCAAGTAATACGGTCTGATAGTTTTCATCAATATATAAAACGCTGAATTTTGATGAAATCACTTTGTAAAAAGTTGATTGCCATTCTGTATTGTTAGGATTAACGCTTTTCATTGTGCCCACCAATTTTTTGATCGGTGCGCTGAAGTTGTTTTTACGCGACTCAAAAATATCATCGAATTGATTAGGCCCGCGACGTATATAGGTGGTTTTAGTGCCTACTTTACCGCGCTCGGCAAAGTACGGGATATTGCTGATTGAATACCATTCCCCCATAAATCGATCTGCGTCAACGTAGTCTGGCTGCTGACTAAATGGCGGATGCGATGCGCAACCACTTATGCTCAATAGCATGGCAATTAATAATGCCGCTGTAGGCATAGAACTGCTTCTTAGCCACTTATGACGTGTTCTGGCTTTGCTTGAGATTATATGATTCGATAGAAGAAGCATATTTTAAGTACTGCGCTAACTAAATGAATTTAGACCATAAAAGAGTAGATGTGCTCAGCGTGTGAACTTACTTTCAGGCTGTCATAATTGTTAATGAATTGCTTTATCTGGCCTGATGCAAAAGGCATGACGAGTAAATAGCTGTATTTGGCTCGGAATTAGCAAAATTTTTAATTTTTAGGCTTAGACCTACCGCGTAACTTGTTGTATGATCGCGCGCACTTGGTGCTGGGTGTTTTTTGCTGCTCAGCGCCTTTTATTTTTTTAATGAATTTAAACAGTAACTAACCGAAAAACCCTTTGTACTGAACATGGGTTTTTCGCACCGAGAGATCATCATGGCTGACCTATCGAAATACAGAAATATTGGTATCTTCGCGCACGTAGACGCGGGGAAAACAACCACCACCGAGCGTATCTTAAGCCTAACCGGCAAGATTCATAAAATCGGTGAAGTGCATGATGGTGAAGCCACCACTGACTTCATGGAACAAGAACAAGAACGCGGTATTACGATTCAGTCTGCAGCGACTAGCTGCGAGTGGGCTGGACACCGCATGAATATCATCGACACACCAGGCCACGTAGACTTTACTGTTGAAGTTTATCGTTCTT
>CAZOBR010000064.1:0-12843 GCA_964578035.1 uncultured Gammaproteobacteria bacterium | reverse complement strand
AGGCGTGATTATCTTTAGTTATTGGCTATTGGTCAACCGTTTTTACCAAGAATTTAACGAATCTCGGCCTATTAATTGACATATTCAACCACCGTGAAATACTTGCTTTATGTAGGGGCAATACGTGCCTTAATTGAATATTTTTTTTAAAGCTTAAGAGAACTTATATGTCGGTAAACAGTATGTCTAAACGGAACATTTGTGCGCTTGTTTTAATTCTGGCTTCACTCGCTTGCCTCTACCCTGGCTTGATGTTTGCGATGATGACATTGAAAGTTGGTACGGTTCTGCCGTTGGTCGGCCAGGTGGATCTCTATGAGTCTACTCAAAGTATTATCCAAACCATCGATAATCTTTTTTTCAATAAAAATTACTTAGTCGCTTGGTTAATTCTATTGTTCAGTGTGGTGGTACCCGTTTTAAAAACGCTGATGCTATTGCTGGTTCTCTTGTTTCATAAACGTCGTTCACGCGAATTTATGCTTAAATTTGTCTCTGTCATTGGTAAATGGTCAATGGCTGATGTATTTGTTGTGGGCGTTTTTATGGCTTATCTTGCGACACATTCCAACCAAGCGGTGTCGGCTACTTTGCATCAGGGGTATTACTATTTTACGGCGTATTGTGTGTTGGCCATTCTTGGCACACAACTAATAGATATTAGAGATCGTGATCAAGTAGAAACAGCGTAAACACGACAACTAGAAACCTAGAGCGCTGGGTCTATACTGCCTGCTGCGGCAAAACCTGCTTCACGAATGCGACATGAGTCGCATTCACCGCATACTGTGCCATCCGCACTTGGGTTGTAGCACGAAATAGTATCACCATAATCCACACCCAAAGCTAAGCCTGTTTTAATAATCTCGGCTTTGGTCAGATCAAGTAATGGTGCTTTAATGCTAATCACATCACCTTCAACGCTTGCTTTAGTTGCAAGATTGGCCATTGCTTGGAATGACGCGAGGTATTCTGGGCGACAATCTGGGTAACCTGAATAATCCACCGCATTGGCACCGATAAAAATAGCCTTAGCCGACAACACCTCTGCCCACCCGAGCGCGACGGATAAGAATACTGTATTGCGTGCTGGCACATAGGTAACAGGAATTTCCGTGCTTTGTTGTGTTGGCACGTCGATGTCTTGGTCGGTTAGCGCGGAGCCACCAAAGTTGCCGATATCGATTCGCACAACTCGGTGCTCGACAGCACCATTACGAATGGCTACTTTTTGCGCACGGTCTAACTCAATTCTATGCCGTTGACCATAATCCATGCTCAAGGCATAACATTGATAGCCATCGGCTAGTGCCATAGCCAGTACTGTGGCGGAGTCCAAGCCACCTGAAACCAGCACGACGGCTTTTTTTTGCGTTGTCTTTGAATTCATTAGTCTGCTCTATCGACCCGCTTCATTTGCCCACAGAATCTTATGCAACTGTATTTGTAAGCGTACTGGCAATTGATCTTGCACGATCCAATCGGCTAAATCAGTAGGGTTCAACTGATCTGCCGATGGCGAAAAAAATACATCGCATTTATTGGCTAAATCATATTGAGCAACTGCGTCTTTAGACCATTCATAATCTGCTTGATCGCAAATTACAAACTTCAAGCAGTCACTTGTCTTAATATGATCTAGGTTTGCGTAGGTGTTGTTCGGCTCTTCGCCAGAAGCAGGTGTTTTAATGTCTAACACAATATAAACACGTGGATCGACATTGCTAATATCAATAGCCCCACCGGTTTCCAGCGAGACCTGATAACCTAAATCACAAAGCTGAGTAAGCAATGCGTGGCAATTAGCTTGTGCCAATGGCTCGCCACCCGTAACGGTAACGTGTTTAGCCTTGTATTGACCTACTTGGCTAAGTATCTCTGGTATTTCAATACGCTGACCACCATGGAATGCATAGGCCGTGTCGCAATAAGTACAGCGCATTGGGCAACCTGTTAAACGCACAAACACCGTCGGATAACCCACTGTGTTGGATTCGCCTTGGATGGAATAAAAGATTTCAGTAACTTTTAACGACACAACTAACACTGACCGTTTATATCAATACGTTGAGGGGGAATTTTACTCTAGCTGATCGGCAGTGCCTACAACTTAAATAGACTTAAGAGATAAGTCTGATTACTAGTTAAGCTGTGCTAAACGATTCTTAGCTGAGATCGCGGCATTCGAGCTTGGGTGATATTGCATGATATCTTGCAATAATAAGCGTGCCTCAATCTTGTTACCCTGATCCTGCTCAATATACGCTATTTTTAACATTGCATCGGGCAGACGTGGGCTTTGTTTATAATTGTCGACAATGGTTTTGAAATTAGCTTTCGCTAAGTCCAACCTGCGATTGACATACATCGACTCGGCTATCCAATAATAGGCGTCGTCAGCAAAATCGCCTTGTGGATGAGCATTAATTTGCTGAGTAAACACCGATACTGCTTGTTCATGCTTAGACTGCTTTAATAACTCAAAACCTTGTTGATAATAATCTTGCTCTGGCAAGATGGCTGGCTGCACTGGCGCAACCGCAACTTGGGGTTCAGATGGAACAGCTTGAGTATTAGCACTCGGCAAGCCTTGTGGCACAGCAATGACACCCGTGCCAGTTGCAGTACCAGCTGATGCAGGTACAGGTGTGACTGGTACCTGAGCGGGGCTATTCACTGCAGTAGGGTTTGATGAATTAGCAGGTGGCGTTTGCGGGTATCGCTGCCCCTCTGGAAACTGATCTTGAACTGCTGCTCGAGAGCCTTCAGCGACAGCGGGTAAAGAGCCTTCAGCGACAGCGGGTAAAGAGCCCTCAGCGACAGCGGGTAAAGAGCCCTCAGCGACAGCGGGTAAAGAGCCTTCAGCAGGTATAGGCAGAGAACCTTCTGTAGGTGCAGAAACAGCACCATCAACAACAGCGCCATCCACTGAGTTATTATAATCGTTGGCCGATACGTACCCGTCTTCTAGATCGGGATTGGCCTGATCGCCTGCACCCGCAGTACTTGTGCCGTTATATGTATCAGACGTAAATATACTGCGGTCAACTACTGGTGCGTATTGTCTTTGACTATTGTCAGAAGTGTTCTGCGTAGCTGGAGTAGTGCCATTTAAGTTAACTTGTCTATTACTATTTGCGCTGACTTCCGACTCATCAGCCGTTGTCTCGGCCTGAGCGCCTTGTACCGCGCCAGGCACTAACACTGCGCCCGTTTGCGGTATTTGTGGTTGCGCTATCTGCCCTTGACCCTGAGGCTGCCCTTGCAAAAACGGTGCGGGTTGGCTTGGCACTGCATTATTGGCAGCACGTTGCTGCGATACGCCCTCTAATTCTGCGCGGACTTTTCTTAACTGAAACGCTTGTTGATCTACCGCATCACGGAGCTCGGCTATTTCCTGGCGCATTTGTTGCACTTGAAGTAACAGCCGCGCCTGATCATTGTCAGATTGCGCACTGCTTGGGTGTGCATACAAAAACATCGGAACAACCAACATTGGAACAACTGCGGTTATTCCGACGGGTTTTGTGACTGATCGTAAAAATGAAGAAAAGCGTTTAGTTTGCATAATACTTATTTATTGATGTTTAGATTTTTACAATCAGTTGTATCAACTTATTTTAGTGCAAATTAAGAACAGATATAAGCACGACAAAGTTGATACAACAATTCATCAACAAAAAATAACAACTACTTAGTAAGAAATTTTAACGCGACGGTTTTCTCTCCAAGCAGCTTCATTATGAGCACTGTTCGCTGGGCGCTCTTCGCCGTACGACAATACTTGTATGTTGCTGTTTGCACCTTGAGCACGCATTAAGTCAGCTACTTGATTCGCACGACGCTCGCCTAATGCTAGGTTGTAATCACGTGTGCCGCGCTCATCAGCGTGGCCTTCTAGTGTTACGCGAGTACCACTGCGATTACCTAAAGCTTTAGCATGCGCAGTAACAATGATGTTTGAGCGTGTGTCAATCACTGAACTGTTGTATTCAAAATAAACCACATTGTAATCCAGTGGGTTACCGTCAATTCCTAACGCAGCTAGCTCTGACAATGAATAGCCTGTACCGTAGGCGTTACTGCTCTCAACGTTATCAACACTGCGAGTGTCAGTAGTTGTGTCAGGTTGAACAACGTCTTTTTTACCGCCACAAGCTGACAACGTTAGTCCCATCAATACAACTAGCAACAAACTGATTTTACGATTCATAATGAACTCCGATTTTTTTTGTGTTCTCTAATTTTAAGTTAAATATATCTAGCATAACTACAGTTGTTAAAAGTTCTTAACAAATCGTCAACAAACCCTTAGCAAACTATAGCCAAATATTCAGCAACAACAATAAAATATAATTGCTCAAATAATTTTTATCTGCGAATCGGTGACCAATCAGGCTCACGCACATCGCCAGTAATAAAGCTTAAACGAGTTCGCACTCGACCATCTGAAGAAGCAACCAATAATGCAGGCTGATAAGCTTGTTCTGTTGCGTACAATACCATGTCTCCATTCGGAGAAAAACTAGGAGACTCATCAAATTTACCATTAGTCAGCCAAGTAATTTGGCTGTTCTCCTCTTGCATTACAACAATTTGGCCACCATCGTGCACCATTGTCATGGTTTTGCCTTGTGAATCGTATGAGGCATTGGCATTTTCCTTACCTTCAAAGGTAACGCGCGATATTTCATTTGAAACCAAGTCAGCCTGATAAATCTGCGCCTTACCCGAACGATTTGAGGTAAACAAAATATGTTGGCCATCAACCGACCACGATGGTTCGGTTTCAATACCATAGTGATTTGTAATACGGGTATGTTGATCTTCGGCAAAATCATAAACATAGATGTCAGGACTGCCATGGCGTGATGTTGCATAAGCCAACCTAGTGCCATCAGGCGACCAAGCTGGCGCGGAGTTAACGCCTTTGAATGACGCAATCACTTTGCTTTTACCAGATTCTAAAGTCATCACCTGTACCACAGCGCCTTTTTTACTAAATGAAACAAAGGCCAAGCGCTGGCCATCTGGCGACCAAGACGGTGACAATAATGGTCGCCAAGAACCATAAACTTCTTGGGCATCATAACCATCCCAATCGGCCACCATTAAACGATAGCGATATCGCTGAAACTCAACCTCAGAGCGCTTGATAAACGCAATGCGCGAGTCAAATGCCGCCGAACCACCTGTAAACGCATTGTAGACATGGTCGCTTACAATATGCCCTGCGGTACGTAAGTCTTTGCTGCTCAGGTTTGGAATACGTTTGCCTGTACCAATTTCTTGGTCGCGCGCGACATCAAAGATACGAAACTGTACTTCAAACTCATCACGGCCGACCTTCCATATTTCACCCATCACCAGCGCTTCGGCATTAATAAATCGCCAGTCTTTTGCTCTAAACTCTTCTCTGCGCGAAGGCCTGCTTAGAAAATTTCGCGGATCAAGTATTTCAAACTTACCTGTTGCGGCCAAATCAAAACCAACCACCTCATCGATCTGCTGTTCAAGCTCGGCGGCATCAACCACACGAAATGGCACAATTGCAATTGGAATACCGCGCACTGCGCCGCCACTGATATCGATCTCAATTTGCGCCATGCTTGGTGACACACCAGACAATGCAAAAATCATCATCAGGACAAATAATCCGTGCTTACGCTGATTCATCAAAGAGCTATTCATGTTTTTAACCTTATGGTGTACTTTTTATTAGGTGTGCTTTTTATTCCGCACTACTTAATGATAACGAGTTAGCTAGCAACACGTTTACTTTAAAAACCAATTGTAACCTTAACCAGTAACAGAAAAATTAAGAATAATATCTCTTAATTTGATATGCGCCTGAGCATCTTCAGACTCAGCCGCAATTGGCAATGGGCTAGCTTGGCGTATTGCCGTTTCGACTGACCGATCATAAATTGCATTACCACTGCTTTCGATCACGCTTATATCGATCACGTCACCAACGGCTGATAATTTAATATTAACTCTCGTTTTGCGCCATCGCTCGGTACCTGGTGGGATTGTGCGCACTGCATTAATCGCCTGTTTGATTTGACTACTATAGCTACTAATCAGTGTTGTTGTGCGTTCTCTGGCACGCCGCTCAGTTTCCTGCTGCGCGCGTAATCGCTCTTCTTCGGCCAATAGTTCATTCAAGCGAAGCTGGGCTTCTAACTCTTGTTCTTCGCGTTGAATGCGTTCAAGTTCCTCTTTACGCTTTTGCTCAGCCACCCGCTTTTCGCGACGTTGTTTTTCTAGCTTTTCTTTACGCTTACGCTCGGCTATCTCTTTTTTGCGCTGCTCTTCGTCTTTCTTTTTTTGTAAGGCAATCTTTTTACGCTGTTCCTCAAGTTTGGCAATTTCTTGCTTTTCTTGCTTCGCTTTACGTTTTAACTCTTCAAGACGTTTACGTTCCAACTCTTTTTTACGAGCTTTTTCGCGGTCTTTTTTCTTCAGCTGATTTTCTTGCTTGCGAATCTCGTCTTCAGAAATCGTTATCCCTTTAACAATGTCAATTTTATCAGCATCAAAAGCGTCAACCGATTCATGCTTATTGTCGTTAAAATTAACTAACAGTGCAGCGATCACCACAACGTGAAATAAGGCTGCGCCAATGTAGGCGAGCATACGGCCTTTTTTACGTGATTTCTCTCTTCGATTACTCATTCTTTTTAGCGCAATTATTGCGGATCAGTGACTAAACTAACAGTTTCAATGCCGGCCTTTTTTAATAGCACCATTGCTTGCAATACATTGTCGTATACCGTGTTTTTATCACCGCGCACCAAAAAGTCTGTTTTTGGTTTCTGTCTATACAAAGCAGTTGCATAAACTAACACTTCATCAGTGGTTTTTTTTGCGTCATCAATATACAGCTGACCCTCTGCGTCTATCGTTAAGATAAACGGCTCAGGCGCTTCAGGGTTAAAATCAACGGTATTGGCATCGGTCTGTGGCAAATCTACTTTTACGCCTTCGGTTAACAATGGCGCGGTAACCATAAAAATAATCAACAACACCAGCATTACATCAATGTACGGAACGACATTGATTTCAGCAATGGGCTTGCGCTTTCGATCACGATAACTCATTAGGCTATCGAGCACCCCTGTTTTTGGTGCTTTCTATGGTCAATTGCCGATTCACGATACTGACAAACTCTTCCATAAAAATTTCATATTGGCCAACTAAACGCTCCACACGATAGGAAAATCGGTTATATGCAATGACCGCCGGAATTGCCGCAAATAAACCCATGGCGGTGGCGATTAACGCCTCAGCAATACCGGGTGCAACACTAGCAACGGTGGCTTGCTGAGTGGAAGCCCCGAGTGCACGAAACGAATTCATAATGCCCCAGACAGTGCCAAATAAACCAACGTACGGGCTGGTTGAACCAACGGTAGCCAAAAAAGGTATCTGACTTTCTAGGTGATCAATTTCGCGACCTAACTCAACGCGCATTGCGCGTTGCACTGCATCAATTAAATCATTGTTGCTGGCATAACCGCGCTCAGAAAGTCGTTGATACTCTCGGTAACCCGCAACAAAAATCTCTGACATACCTGAAGCTTGTTTGGTATCACCACCCCATTGCTCGTACAAACTTTGCATGCTGCCACCAGACCAAAACTCTTTTTCAAATTTAGCAGTCAACGATGATTCGCGGCGCAACATAAAGAATTTAGAAATAATGATTGACCATGATACCAGCGAGGCTAAGAACAACAGCAGCATAACAAGCTGTACCGTTAAGCTTGCGTCACTGATCAGAGCAATAATCGACAGGCTATCTGCTGAATGATTGGCTGCACCATTTACGGCAGTGTTCGCATTATTAGCAGCCAGATCAAGCGGGGCTGTAGTACTACTTTGAGTTTCTATCGTCATTTAGAGCATTCCATTTAAGAATTTTCAATCATGTTAATCAGTTTGATATTGAACGGCCTGACTCAAGAGCCTGGCGCAAAGACTTAGGCAAGACGACTAATTTATACGATGTTTGATCTAAAGTCGCCAGTTTTATTGTGCCTGTACATAACAATTCAGAGCCATTATAGATTTTTTGTTCTATGGTCATTTGTACCTTACCCAGCTGCAACATTTCACAAGTCACGTTTAATTGATCAAACAACTTGGCAGGCGCGTGAAACTTTAAACCCGCCTCGGCAACAACAAAGTTAACACCATAGTCTTGCTGTAATCGCACCACACTATAACCAAGATCATTCAGCCATTCACAACGGCAGCGTTCCATGAACTTAAGGTAATTTGCATGATAGACAATGCCGCCTGCATCGGTGTCTTCGTAGTAAACTCGAGTCGTATATTGATACATAAGTTGATTCAACGCTCTGATTAGCACTCTGATTGAACTAAGCGTTAACGTTCGTCATCGAACAATTTGCTTTGGCGGCTACTCAGTGAGTCATCAGTTGATGCCGGCGCATTAAGCCCAAAATATGCCCAAGTGCGCTTAGTGACAACACGGCCTCTTGGCGTGCGCATCATAAAGCCCTGTTGAATCAAGTATGGTTCAATCACATCTTCAATGGTGCCACGCTCTTCGCCAATCGCGGCGGCTAAGCTGTCGATGCCAACTGGGCCACCGTCAAATTTTTCCATAATTGACTTTAATAGCTGACGATCCATCCAATCAAGACCTTGTGGGTCAACTTCCATCATGTCTAATGCCGCTTGAGCAATGCCTGGGGTCAACTTACCATCACCTTTGACCTCAGCGTAATCGCGCACGCGGCGTAGTAAACGATTCGCAATACGCGGTGTACCCCGCGCGCGGTCGGCAATGGTCTGCACACCATCGTCTTGTGTCGGCACGCCGAGAATATCGGATGAACGTTGCACAATTTTCGCCAAATCTTGCGTGGTGTAATATTCCAAGCGCTGCACAATACCAAAACGGTCGCGCAGTGGTGAAGTTAACAAACCAGCACGTGTCGTGGCGCCTATTAGTGTGAAGGGCGGTAAAGACAACTTAACGGTTCGAGCAGCAGGCCCTTCGCCAATCACGATATCCAACTCAAAATCTTCCATTGCTGGGTAGAGTATTTCTTCCACCACTGGGCTGAGTCGATGTATTTCATCAATAAATAACACATCGTAAGGCTCTAGATTGGTTAATACTGCGGCCAAATCACCCGCACGTTCAAGCACAGGCCCTGAGGTTTGACGCATTTTTGTATTCAGCTCGCGCGCAACAATATTCGACAAGGTTGTTTTGCCTAAACCTGGCGGGCCAAACAATAAAACGTGGTCCAAAGACTCCCCACGCGTTTTCGCTGCTTGAATAAAAATAGAAAGCTGCTCTTTCAGTTTCGGCTGACCAACGAAGTCTTTTAAATATTCAGGGCGCAGCGCTTTGTCGACAAAGTCTTCGTCGCCCAGTTGAATATCAGGATTTATCGGATTTTCGTCAGTCATTTCAGTATTCGTCTTATTTTATGCTGCTCGTTTTTTTATTTTTAAACACGCTACAACACTTTTCCAGATAAGGCTCTTAAAGACTGCCTGATCATTTCTTCGCTGGAAAGATCGCTTGGCAACGATTTAATCACTCTGCTAGCATCGGCGCTTTTATAGCCTAATGATACTAATGCAGCAATAGCGTCTTGTTTATCATTGGGCGCTGCACTATTGCCTGCACCCACTTCAAGCGCTATATCACCAAACTCTTTTTCTAAGCGATCCTTCATTGCCAACACTAATAATTGCGCTGTTTTCTTACCGATGCCTGGCACTTTACATAGCTGCGCAACGTCTTCGTTCGCCATGCATTGCAATAACTCTTGTGGTGACAAGGTAGACAACACGGCCAAACCAACTTTAGGTCCGACGCCGCTGACTTTAATTAGGCTTCTAAAAAGATCGCGCTGTTGTTTGCTCGAGAAACCATATAAAAGTTGCGCATCTTCACGCACCACCATGTGTACAAACAAGGTTGCTGGGGCGCCTTGTTCTGGCAGATCATAGAATGTACTCATCGGCGCTTCTAGCTCATAGCCAACACCGTTAACATTCAACACAATTGTTGGCGCTTGCTTTTCGAGCAATACACCCTCTAGCCATGAAATCATGAAACTGCCCCTGCTAATGAGGTATTTAGTTGCTGGTGATGCGCATGGCAAACAGCCGCCGCTAAGGCATCTGCTGCATCTTCATCGGGTGCGACACGTAAACTTAATAGCACACGCATCATATGTTGGACTTGGGCCTTGTCAGCACGCCCGCGGCCAACCACGGTTTTTTTTATTTCAGTCGCGCTGTATTCGATGATCGGCAAACTGTTATTAACCGCAGCCAACATAGCAGCCCCACGTGCGTGCCCTAACACCAATGCCGACTGCGGGTTTTTTGCAATGAACACCTTTTCAATTGAAGCGATGTCCGGCTTAGTCTGCGCAATGATACTTTGCAAACGCTGATAAAGCGCATGCAAGCGCGCTGGGAGTTCACCTTTAGGCAATTTAACGGACTCAGAATAGATATGCTTCAGGTCATTGCCGCGCGCTTGAATAACACCAACGCCAGTAATTCGTGAGCCAGGGTCAATCCCTAAAATGGTAATGGCTTTGGTCACCAATTAATACTCGTTCGAATACTCTGGCTTAAATGACAATCGATTATTCCTCGTAAACCGATTCTGGAAAATCAGCATTGGTGAATACGTCAACCACATCGTCTAGATCTTCTAGCGCGTCCACTAATTTCATTACTTTTAAGCCGTCTTCATGACTCACGGTAATTTCATTTTCGGCGCGCTTGGTAACCTCAGATGATTCTACCGCCATACCCGCTTCTTCTAATGCAGCCATGACCGCAAGGTAGTTTTGGGGCGGACAGTTAATTTCAACCGTGCCATCGTCATGCGTAACAATGTCTTCAGCACCCGCATCAAGCACAACATCCATTACCGCTTCTTCGTCCGCGCCTTCAGCCATGATAATAATGCCCAACGACTGAAACATATAAGAGACTGAGCCAGAAGTGCCCATATTGCCATTGTATTTACTAAAGGCATGGCGAACTTCGGCAACGGTGCGATTTTTATTGTCTGAACTGCATTCTACGAGTAGCGCGATGCCTGCTGGCGCATAACCCTCGTAGCTCATATCTTCATAGCTAACGCCTTCTAGGTCACCCGTACCACGTTTAATGGCACGCTCTACTGTGTCGCGTGTCATGTTAACGCCAAGCGCTTTATCCACCGCGATTCTGAGCGCTGCATTTGAGTCGACATCGCCACCGCCTTCTCGAGCAGCGACGGTTATTTCACGAATATGTTTGGTAAAGAGTTTGCCACGCTTTGCATCTTGCGCTGCTTTGCGGTGCTTAATGTTAGCCCATTTACTATGTCCAGCCATGCTGACCCCGTTCAATTCTTCTTAAACGTAGTATTCTAACATTTGATGCTGTTATTTACATAAGCAAGGGGTGATTTAATCAATTATTGCCATAATTAAAGCGGCTGAGAATTACTCAAGAATTTTGATATATGTGCCTGGTTCAGGCTCACCTTTTGGATAATAACCGTTTAATAATCGTAGATAGTCTTCCATATCTGAAATGCCTCTGACCTTACCAATTCGTTTGGCTATATCAAAGAATTTTTCACCTGGCTGAATGCGTGTATAAACAATACGCTTTACCGCGCTGGCAGGTAAATCCTGCCTTGTGACACGACGGAAACTTTTAATAATTTTGACTAAATCGGCATCTTGTTCGACGGTTAAATTGTTATTTCTTGCTAGGCCTAAAAAGTGAAAGGTATTGCGCGCTATAGATATCAAGCCAACACGCTTATTAGGCACTTTGGCGATAACGCCCAAATCTTTAGCTTTAGTAGTGTCAATTAATTCAACATCTGATAAGCCGGTGGTGTACTTTGCATTAATTGCTTGCGTGCTTGTCAGTTTTCGATTCTTCGTTTTTTCAGTCGCAATCTGTAACTGAATTGTCGACTCAGGGTTCTTCAAGATAATCTTAGAACCTTTCGTGCTGCGCTCCCAATCATTTGGGTAAACAAATGTAATGCCTAAACCTTGATTTGAATAACGTTCTTGGCCTGGTTCTTTATTACCATTAAAGTTAGGCCCAACCACCACATCTTCTATGACTTCGCGCCATTCTTTTCGACCAATAAATGCCTCGCCTGGCGGCAATGTACCTGCTTTTTTAATTACCTCGTGCAAGCGTTTATCATTCCGCGGGTGGCTAGAAAATAACCCGTGATAAGCCGCACCACCAGAACCATTCGCGTTATAACGCTCATGGTCTTTTAATACACCCAACACACCCAGCATCACTTCAGGTGCGTAATTAGACTTATACAAATATTCTGCCGCATATTCATCGGCCTCCAACTCTAACTCACGCCCAAAACTACTCAGGCGAGCTTGATTAGATAAGTTGATCGTATTGCCGACTGAGGTGCTGCCAGTTGCAATTGATGCTGCAACCGCTGCTACATTCCCCCATATCGCTTTACTTTTTCGGCGCGCGATATGACGCCCTGTGTTGTGACCAATTTCATGTGCCAACACACCCGCTAATTGACCTTCAGATGTTAATAAATTTAATAACCCACGATTAAAATAGATCAAGCCGTGTCCGGGCGTAAACGCATTAACACCTGGATCATCTAATACAAAAAAATGATATTCGCGGCCAGCGTGATGGCTATTGGCTAGAAGTTTATTGCCGACTCGACTGACATAAGCAGATAACTCCGGGTCATCATAAATGGGTGTTTGACTGACAATACTTTGATGTATTTTTTTAGCTGCACCTGTTAGCTCAGAACCATCAGAGTAT